>NZ_DGNN01000006.1:0-17349 GCF_002388965.1 Leisingera sp. UBA4491
GCCATGAGCTACAAGAGTGACATTGAGATCGCGCGGGACGCGCAGAAGAAGCCGATCCAGGAGATTGGTGCGAAGATCGGGATTTCCAATGACGATCTGCTGCCCTACGGCCACGACAAGGCGAAGGTGAGCCAGCGGTTCATCAACTCGGTGCAGGACCGCGAAGACGGCAAGCTGATCCTGGTGACCGCGATCAACCCGACGCCTGCGGGCGAAGGCAAGACCACCACCACCGTGGGCCTGGGCGACGGGCTGAACCGGATCGGCAAAAACGCGATGATCTGTATCCGCGAAGCCTCGCTGGGGCCGAACTTCGGCATGAAGGGCGGCGCTGCGGGCGGCGGCTATGCCCAGGTGGTGCCGATGGAGGAGATGAACCTCCATTTCACCGGCGACTTCCACGCCATCACCTCGGCGCATTCGCTGCTGTCAGCCATGATCGACAACCACATCTACTGGGGCAACGAGTGCGAGATCGACGTGCGCCGCGTCGCCTGGCGCCGGGTGGTCGACATGAACGACCGGGCGCTGCGCCAGATCACCGCCTCGCTCGGCGGCGTCTCCAACGGCTTCCCGCGCGAGACCGGCTTTGACATCACCGTGGCCTCGGAAGTGATGGCGATCCTGTGCCTGGCCAATGACCTCAAGGACCTGGAACAGCGCCTGGGCGACATCATCGTGGCCTACCGCCGCGACCGGACCCCGGTCTACTGCCGCGACATCAAGGCCGAGGGCGCGATGACCGTGCTTCTGAAGGACGCGATGCAGCCGAACCTGGTGCAGACCCTGGAAAACAACCCGGCCTTCGTGCACGGCGGCCCGTTTGCCAACATCGCGCATGGCTGCAACTCGGTCATCGCCACCAAGACCGCCCTGAAAGTGGCCGACTACGTGGTCACCGAGGCGGGTTTCGGGGCCGACCTCGGCGCCGAGAAGTTCATGAACATCAAGTGCCGCAAGGCGGGCATCGCGCCGTCGGCGGTGGTGGTCGTGGCCACCGTGCGGGCGATGAAGATGAACGGCGGCATCGCCAAGGCGGACCTGGGCGCGGAAAACGTCGATGCGGTCAACAAGGGCTGCGCCAACCTCGGCCGCCACATCGAAAACGTCAAATCCTTCGGCGTGCCGGTGGTGGTTGCGATCAACCACTTCGTGACCGACACCGAGGCCGAGGTGCAGGCGGTGAAGGACTACTGCGGCAGCCATGGCGTCGAAGCGGTGCTGTCGCGCCACTGGGAGCTGGGCTCCGAAGGCTCTGCCGATCTGGCGCAGAAGGTGGTTGAGCTGGCCGACTCCGGCAAGGCGAACTTCTCGCCGATCTACCCGGACGCCATGCCGCTGTTTGAGAAGATCGAGACCATCGCCAAGCGCATCTACCGCGCCGACGAGGTGCTGGCCGATCAGAAGATCCGCAATCAGCTGAAGGAATGGGAAGAGGCGGGCTATGGCAACCTGCCGGTCTGTATGGCAAAAACCCAGTACTCCTTCACCACCGACCCGAACCGCCGCGGCGCGCCCGTGGGCCATTCGGTGCCGGTGCGCGAAGTGCGGCTTTCGGCCGGTGCGGGCTTCATCGTGGTGGTCTGCGGCGAGATCATGACGATGCCGGGCCTGCCGCGCACCCCGGCGGCGGAGACCATCCGCCTGAATGCGGACGGCCAGATCGAAGGCCTGTTCTGAGCCGGCACAGACGGAATGCAGCGGCCCGGGGACACCCGGGCCGCTGAAGCTTTGAGATGACGGGACCGGATCCGGGGGCGGCCCCCCGGCGGAAAGGAAGAGAGCAATGGCAGCAACAGTGATTGACGGCAAGGCCTTTGCGGCCAAGGTGCGCGGCCAGGTGGCGGAGCATGTGGCGCGGCTGAAAGAGGAGCATGGCATCACCCCCGGCCTGGCGGTGGTGCTGGTGGGCGAGGACCCGGCCTCCCAGGTCTATGTCCGCTCCAAGGGCAAGAGCACCGTCGAGGTGGGGATGAACTCGTTCGAGCACAAGCTGGACGCGGACACCCCGGAGGCCGACCTGCTGGCGCTGATCGATCAGCTGAACAACGATCCGAAGGTGCATGGCATCCTGGTGCAGCTGCCGCTGCCGAAGCATCTGGACGAGGATCTGGTGATCAATTCGATCGCGCCGGAGAAGGATGTCGACGGCTTCCACATCTCCAACGTGGGCCTTCTGGGCACCGGCCAGAAGTCGATGGTGCCCTGCACGCCGCTGGGCTGCCTGATGATGCTGCGCGCGCACCACGGCAGCCTGTCTGGCCTGGATGCGGTTGTCATTGGCCGCTCCAACATCGTCGGCAAGCCGATGGCGCAGCTTCTGCTGGGCGACAGCTGCACCGTGACGATTGCGCATTCGCGCACCAAGGATCTGCCGGATGTGGTGCGCCGCGCCGACATCGTGGTGGCGGCCGTGGGCCGTCCGGAGATGGTGCCGGGCGATTGGATCAAGGAGGGCGCGACGGTGATCGACGTCGGCATCAACCGCATCGATGCGCCGGAGAAGGGTGAGGGCAAGACCCGTCTGGTGGGCGATGTGGATTACGCCTCGGCCGCGGAGCGCGCGGGCGCCATCACCCCGGTGCCGGGCGGCGTCGGCCCGATGACCATCGCGTGTCTCCTGGCCAACACCGTGACCGCCGCCTGCCGCGCCAGCAACCTCGCGGAGCCGGAAGGGCTGACCGCCTGACGCGCAGACCGCCAAGGTTAGAACAAAACCGCTCCCGCCGGACGCCTCCGGCGGGAGTATTTTTTGAAAGATGAAGGGGTGAGCGTTTCGCCCGGGAACGGGCGGAGCCCCTTTTTGAAAGATGAATGAGCTGGGGGTCAGAAGCCCAGGTAGGCGATGCCGCCGAAGGTGACGGCAACACTGATCCACTGTGCGCGGTTCATGCTTTCGCGCAGCACGAGCCAGGCCAGAACCACGGTGACCAGGCCGAACAAGGACGCGCCGACCGAGGCAAATTCAGGCCGGGGCAGGGTGCCGGAGTACAACACCAGCCCGAGCGCAAATGCGTCCAGCGCGCCCATCAGGCACAGGAGCGGCAGCATCTTGCGGGCAGGCATTTGAACCGCCCGGGCGGCGAGCGCCAAGCCCAGCAAGATCAGGATGGCGGCGGTGCGGGTCACGATCAGAACCGGCAGTTCCGCGCCTGCCTGGGTGGCGGCCTGGCCTGTGGCAAAGGTGAGGGCGAAGCCGATGGCGCCGGCCAGCCCCCAGGCCGCCGCCTGCAGGCTGGCCGGGCTTCCGTCGTCTTCTGTGGCGAAAACCGCGATGCAGCCGACCCCGCCAACCACTGCCGCGACGGCGAGCCAGTGGCCCGGGCCAACCGGCTGGCCCTGCAGCATTGCCATGCCGAGCGACAGCACAGGGTAGGCGCCGATCAGCGGCGCCACCAGCTTAACCGGCCCCAGCGCAAAGGCGCGGTAGAGCGCATAGGACGCCAGGGCAAAGATCGCGCCGGACAGCCCTGCCAGCCGGGCCGCCGGCAGGGTCATCGCTTGCCAATTGCCAAAGGCAAAAGCTGCGGCGGCTACCAGAATCGCCCCGCTGGCAAAAACGGTCAGCATGGCAGGCAGGATACCGGTTCTTTGTGAGACAAACCGCACGCAAAGGTCATGTATGCCCCAGGCAAGGGCCGCGGCAAGGCCAAGGAGCAGCGCGTGCATGGCGGTTATCCTTTCGTTTGCGGCATTCACCCCGAGGAAAATGACGCATCCCGGGCATTTTCCGTTTTTCCGCTGAAAATCAACATGTTTGTTGATTAGAGTGGCGGAAGGCAATATTCTTTTCAATAAATAAATATTCCGGCTGTGCAATTTCTGGCCGGAGTTCAGCAGGAGATGCGCGATGAATGACATGAGCTTCCCTGATGTCGTGAAAGGGCCGCCGAAGCCTTCGGGACTGTATCAGCCGTCGGTGTTTTCGCTGCCGAAAGGAACCGAGCGCTACGTGGTCGAGGGCTGCGGCGCGATCCTGATCCGGTTGGAAACCGGCGACAGGGTGACTGTGATCAATGACGAAGGCGGCCAGCCCTGCGAGATCATTGCCGCAGAGGACAAGGGGCGCATCGACGCGGGGATCATCGGCGCGGCGCCCAATAGCGATGCAAGCGGGCTGAAGGCGCTGCTGACCTCCTCGGACCAGTCCTTGCGCGGTTTGCGCATGGGGATGGAAGCGCGCGGCATCGACTTGGCGCAGGGCGGCGCGGTCCGGTTGTTTGATGCGGCGACGCCTGCCAAGACGGAGGAGAGCTTTACCGCGCAGCGCGACGGCGTCGTGATCGTTGCGGCCCCTGGCGGGATCATGGATTTTGAGAAGCAGGATACGGCCACCTCCCTGACGGTTATGGTCAAGCGGGCGGTGATCAAGCAGGTGGCGCGGTTTGAACTGCCGGACCCGCTGGCCGAGCCGGTCAATGAGGTGCGGGTGCACAGCGCCACCGCGGAAAGCTATTTCGTGAAGGCCGGCGACTACATCCAGATCATTGACGTGGATGGCCGCCAGTGCACCGACTTTCAGTGTTTTGCCGCCCGCAAACTGGACAAGGGCGTGGAGCACGCGCTGGATGTGACCACCACCCGGACGCTGATGGGCCATGCCTATCCGATGCCCGGACTGCATGCGAAATATTATGATCAGGACATGCTGCCGCTGGTCGAAGTGGTGCAGGACACGGTGGGGCGGCATGATGCCTTTGCCCTGGCCTGCGCAGCAAAATATTACGATGACATCGGCTATCCGGGCCATGTGAACTGCTCGGATAACTTCAACGCGACGCTGGCCCAGCATGGGGTGACACCGCGCGCGGGGTGGATGGCGATCAACTTCTTCTTCAACACCGGGCTGGATGAGCATGGCGTGATGTATGCCGATGAGCCCTGGACCCGGCCCGGCGACTATGTGCTGCTGCGGGCGCTGACCGATCTGGTCTGTGTCAGCTCTGCCTGCCCGGATGACACCAGCGCCGCCAATGGCTGGAACCCCACCGACATTCACGTCCGCACCTACAGCGGACAAGAGAGTTTCAAGCGGGCGATTGCGTTCCGCGCGACCCCTGAATCGGAGCCCAAGATGACCAAGGAAACCGGTTTCCACGACCGTCTCAGCAAGCTGACCCGCAATTTCGTCGAGTATAACGGGTTCTGGCTGGCCAACTGCTATGCCAGTTCCGGGCCGCTGGAGGAATACTGGGCCTGCCGCGAGAAATGCGTGGTGCTGGACCTGTCCGCCCTGCGCAAGTTCGAGATCACCGGTCCGGATGCGGAGGCGCTCTGCCAGTATATTTTCACCCGCAATATCAAGAAGCTGGCGGTGGGGCAGGTGGTCTATACCGCGATGTGCTACCCGCATGGCGGCATGATCGACGACGGCACTGTGTTCCGCCTGGGCAAGGACAACTTCCGCTGGATCGGCGGCTCGGATTATGGCGGGGAATGGATCCGCGAGCAGGCGGAGAAGCTGGGTCTGAACGTGCTGATCCGGTCTTCGACCGATATGCAGCACAATATCGCGGTGCAAGGCCCGGAAAGCCGGGATTTGCTGAAGAAGATCATCTGGACCGCACCGCACAATCCGGCGCTGGAGGAACTGGGCTGGTTCCGCTTCACGCCCGCGCGGATTGGTGATGATCAGGGCGTGCCGGTGGTGGTATCGCGGACCGGGTACACCGGCGAATTGGGGTACGAGATCTTCTGCCACCCGAAGCACGCGAGCGAAGTGTTTGATGCGGTCTGGGCGGCAGGGCAGGACCACGGCATCCGCCCGATGGGGCTGGAGGCGCTGGACATGGTGCGGATCGAGGCCGGGCTGATCTTTGCCGGCTACGACTTCAGCGATCAGACCGACCCGTTTGAAGCGGGCATCGGGTTCACCGTGCCGCTGAAGTCGAAAGAAGATGACTTCATCGGCCGCGATGCGCTGATCCGGCGCAAGACCACTCCGGCGCGCAAGCTGGTGGGGCTGGACATCGACTCGGCGATTGATGTTGGCCATGGCGACTGCGTCCATATCGGGCGCGCGCAAATCGGGGAGGTGACCTCGTCCATGCGCTCGCCGCTCTTGGGCAAGAACATCGCGCTGGCGCGGGTGGACGTGTCTTGTTCCGAGGTTGGGACTGAAGTTGAAATCGGCAAGCTTGACGGGCATCAAAAACGGCTGCCGGCCAAAATCGTACCCTTTGCGCATTACGACCCCAAGAAGACCCGGCCTCAATCCTGAGGCCGGCCGTTTGCGGGGCTGGGAGGTTAAATGGCTCAGAAGCTGATTGAGCAGATTGGCGGCGAAGAGATGCTGCGTGCGCTGGTCGAGCGGTTCTACGATATTGTCGAGGAAACCGAGGCCGGCGCGCAGATCGTCAAGCTGCACAAGCGCGGGCATGGGATGGATCATGCCCGGATCGAGCAGTTCAATTTCCTGTCCGGTTTCATGGGCGGGCGCCGGTACTACGAGGAAAAGCACGGGCATATGGATGTGAAGCTGATGCATGCCCATGTGCCGATCACCGAAGAAGACGCCGAGAACTGGCTGAAGTGCATGGATCAGGCGCTGGCCGAGCTGAAACTGGAGGGGCCGCATGTGGAGCGGCTGCGCCAGGTGTTCCGGCGGGTGGCGATGATGCTGGTGAACGATCTGGCCGAGTGGGGCGAGAAGCGCGCCACGGCTTGAGCGCATCGTCTGTTGCCGCCGCAGGAGCCGCCCCTTTCGGCGGCAAAGCCGCCTGCCGGGCGGCGGGACGGGAGTATTTTCAGAAAGATGAAAGAGCGGGTGCTCTGATCAGCCTGGACGTTTCAGGAAAACTTGCACATCGGCCACATTGGTGCCGGTTCCGCCGGTGATCAGCAGCGCGTCCGCGGCTTTGAGGGCGGCGTAGCTGTCGTTGTTGGCAAGCAGCGCCTCCGGGTCCAGGCCTGCGGCCTTGATGGCGTCCCAGGTGGCCGGGGTCGCGATACCGCCGGCGGCATCTGTCGGCCCGTCGCGCCCGTCAGTGCCGCCGGACAGGAACAGCCAGTCGCCGCTGAGCCGTTCCGCGCCCAGTTTGGCGACGCGCAGAGCGAGTTCCTGGTTGCGCCCGCCGAGGCCGCTGCCGCGGAGCTGCACGGTGGTTTCGCCGCCGAAGATGAGCGCGACGGGTTTGTTTTTGGGGGCATTTTGCGCAGCAGTGACGACAGTTTCAGCAGCCTCTGCCACGTCACCCACCAAGCGGTGGGAGACCAGCTTGCAGGTCCAAACCTCTGCCGCCGCGGCCATCATCGCCTTCAGGCTGTGGCGGTTGGAGCCGATCAATGTGTTGCTGGCCGGGGGCGGGACGTCCCGGACCTCTTCAGCCGTGCTGAGCTGCGTTCTGACGGCCGCTGGCGCATTGTCCCAGATGCCGGCGCGCTGCAGGATCTCCCGTGCCTGAGCGCGGGTGCCGATCGGTGCCACAGTGGGGCCGGAGGCGATGGCGCGCAGGTCGTCTCCGATCACGTCAGATAGGATGAAGGCTTGCACCTGAGCAGGCGCGGCATGGCGCAGCAATCCGCCGCCCTTAATGCCCGACAGCTGCTGGCGAATCAGGTTCATCTCGTTGATCTCAAGGCCCGAGGCGAGCAGCAGCTGGTTCACCGCAGCCTTGTCCGCCAGTGTCAGACCGGGGGCGGGGGCCACCATCAGGGCGGAACCGCCGCCGGAAATCAGCGCGATCAGCCGGTCATCGGGGCCGAGCAAATGCGCCAGTTCAATAGCCGCCTGACCGGCGGCGGCGCTGGCTTCATCCGGCACCGGATGGGCGCCGCAAATCACCGTGGCGCCAGGAATTTCCGTGTAATTTTCAGGGTTTGTGATTGCCAATGCCTGGGCTGCATCCGGGATCAGCGCGAGTGCCTCCCGCATCATCGGGATGGCGGCTTTGCCCACGGCCAGCAGCACGTTTCTGCCGCCTTCGGGCAGGGGGGAGAGCGGTGACAACTCTAGCTGCGCACGCAGGGCCTTGGCCGGGTCTGCGCGGTCGACAGCGGCCTGGAACAGGGCCCTGGCGGTGGTCAGCAACTCGGTCATCCGGATCTCCCAAGTATAGTCGAGTTCAGCCGCCCCGGCTCAAGCCAGGACGGCGCAAGGTCTTGAAGCAGAACGGCGGCTTAATTGCCGGCGATCTGCTTGGCCTTCTCCACCAGCACTTCTGCCTGACGGATTGAGGCGTAGTCAATCAGGCGGCCGTCCAGCGATACCGCGCCCTTGCCGGCGGCTTCAGCCTCGGCCATGGCTTCCAGAATGCGGTGGGCCTTGGTGATTTCCGCGTCCGACGGCGACATCACTTCGTTGGCCAGCTCGATCTGGCTCGGGTGGATCGCCCATTTGCCTTCACAGCCCAGCACCGCGGCGCGTTTGGCGGCGGCCTTGTAGCCTTCCTTGTCCTGGAAGTCGCCGAACGGGCCGTCGATCGGCCGCAACCCGTTGGCGCGCGCGGCAACCACCATGCGGGCCAGCGCGTAGTGCCACATGTCGCCCCAGTGCACATCGCGCGAGCCGTCTGCCGCCGGGTCGGTCAGCACCGCGTAATCCGGGTTCACACCGCCGATGATAGTGGTGCGGGCGCGGGTCGAAGCGGCATAGTCGGCGACACCGAAATGCAGCGATTCATTGCGCTTGGAGGCTGCGGCAATTTCACTCACGTTCTGCATGCCAAGCGCGGTCTCGATGATGTGCTCGAAGCCGATCCGCTTCTTGTAGCCCTTGGCATCTTCGATCTGGGTGACCAGCATGTCGACGGCGTAAACATCCGCCGCGGTGCCCACCTTGGGGACCATGATCAGATCGAGGCGTTCGCCTGCCTGTTCAACCACATCGACCACATCGCGGTACATGTAGTGGGTGTCGAGGCCGTTGATTCGCACCGACATGGATTTCTTGCCCCAGTCGATCTCGTTCAGGGCCTTGATGATGTTCTTGCGGGCCTGGTCTTTTTCGTCCGGCGCAACCGCGTCTTCGAGATCCAGAAAGATCACGTCGACGTCAGATTGTGCTGCTTTTTCAAACATCTGCGGCTGGGATCCGGGGATTGCCAGCTCGCTGCGGTTCAGGCGGCCGGGGGCCTGTTCGACGGTATGAAACGACATGGGTGCGCTCCTCATTCGCAATGGGGTTTCGTCCTCTCCTCTCTAGGCATTCCTCATGAGGACGTTTCCTGTCAAGAAAAAAGTTTTCATTTAAATACATTCGCGCGGGAGCGCGCCCGCGCGTCGCGCCCTCGCGTGCGTACGCGTGTGCGCACCCGCGTGCGAGGCGCGGGGCGGCGAACCGGGGCTATTCCTCCAGGCTGAAATCGCCCCGGGCGGCGCGGTTGGCGTAGTAGAACGCAATCGCCTGGGCGCGGTTCTTGACCGAGAGTTTTTCGTAGAGGTTCGACAGGTGGAACTTCACCGTGTTGGTGGAAATCTCCAGCTCCTTGCTAAGCTCCTTGTTGGTGAGCCCCTTGGACAGCGCCTCCAGCATCGTGCGCTCGCGGCGCGACAGCTGTTCGATCGGATCGGTCTGCAGCCCGCGGACGTCCAGGAAGGGGAATACCATCTTGCCCGCCGCCACGGCCAGGCAAGTGTCGAGCAGCCCCTCGACAGCGCTGGAGCGCGGGGCAAAGCCGGCCGCGCCTGCGCTCATCGCCTTGCGCGGCACGTCGCCGCTGTCGTCGGCATAGACCACCAGCCGCGGCGCGTTGGCCTGGTCGCGCAGCACCTCGATCAGCTTGGCACCGCCAAGGGCGGGCAGGTTCCAGTCGATGATCCCGACCTGGACCGGCACCCGCATCACGGTTCCGAGGAAACCTTCGGCGGTGGCGGAGGTGGCGACCAGCGAGAATCGGGGGTCCCTTTCGAAGATCTCGGACATGGCCGACAGCACCAGCGGGTTTGCGTCAGCAAGCATGACCGAAATAGGGGAAACTTTGTCGCTTATCGGAGCCATTTGGTGCCTTTTTGTCAAATACTACCCTAATGGGTAGGGTCAGTTTTGGTATGCAACGGTATTTTTACCAGTTTGGGTAGGTAACTTGCCCCCCATTTAGATACCCAAAAGCAGGATATAGGAATGTTGCGGGTTTTGTCGACCTAGGGTTTCCTTGCGTTAACAGATGTTGACCGTCAGGAAACAAACCTTCCCGCAGCGAAGAAGGCCCGTGACCTCCGGCGCATCGGCAACCGCACACCAACAGAGGTTTGACCCGATGACAGAACCCACGATCTTCCCCAGCCTGGAAATCCCGGAGACCCTGGCCGCCGGCCCTGGCCCGGGCAATACCGACCCCCGCGTGCTGCAGGCCTTTGCCAACACCGGCCTGGCTGACCACATGCAGGCGGACGTGCTGCGCGGCATGATCGAGTGCAAGCAGATGCTGCGCGGCCTGTGGGGCACTTCCAACACCTACACCTACGGGGTTGGCGGCACCGGCTTCTCCGGCCTGGATTGTATGCTGAACGCGATCCTGCCGGGCGACACCGTGGTTGCCTTCCAGAATGGCACCTTCTCTGGCATCGACGCAATGACCATCCGGATGAAGGCCGCCACCCGCGAGGAGCTGGCTGCCAATCCGATGAACCCGCAGCCTGCCTCCGTCACCGTGGTCGACGTGCCGCATGGCGAGTCGGTATCCGGCAAGCTGGTGGAGCAGGTGCTGGGTGAGAAGAAACCAAAGTGGGCGTTCATGGCGCATTGGGAAACCGGCTCCGGCCGCATTAACGACCTGAAAGGCTTTTCGGACGCTTGCGTCAAGCACGGCGTGATGGGCCTGATCGACGCGGTGTCCTCGCTGGGCATCGAAGACTTTTCGATCGACGATTACCCGGGCGTTGCCGGCTGGGCCTCCTGCCCGCAGAAGGGCGTGCTGTGTTTGCCGCTGACTTATGCGCCGGTGTCCTTCACCGAAAAATACATCCAGACCGTGCGTGAGAACGGCTGCCATTCCTATGTCCACAACCCGATCCTGGAAGCCCGCCACTGGGGCATCGTGGACGGCCAGGATGTTGCGGCCGGCACCTACCACCGCACCCATTCCGGCTATGCGGTTGCCGCCTTCCACGAGGCGCTGCGCATTACCCTGCAGCATGGCCGCGCCCAGAAGGCCCGCGATTATGCGTTCCACGAGAAAGCACTGCGTGATGCGGTCACCGCCATGGGCTGCGATGTGACCAGCAACATGACCAGCCTGGTGGTTCTGAACCTGCCCGGCGATCTGGCCGGCAAGGAAAAGGAACTGGTGGGCAACTGCCGCGCCGTGGGCTTTGGCATTTGGCCGACCCTGTCGGAGCCAGTCCAGGTCCGCATCGGCATCCTGAATCAGATCACCCCGGCGGCCATCACCGACATCGTCAACCGTTTCGGCAAGGCGATGAACGACATGGGCGCAAACGTCGACATGGCAGCGGTCAACGCCTTGCTCGACAGGCACTACTCCGCAGCCCTTGAGGCCGCTGAGTAACGTTTTCCGGCATCCATGAGGAGGAGAGAACCATGGATATCCACGAATACCAGGCCAAGGAAGTTCTGAGCAACTTCGGCGTGACCGTTCCGCCGGGCGCGCTGGCCTACAGCCCCGAGCAGGCGGCCTATCGCGCGCGGGAGCTGGGCGGCGATAAATGGATCGTCAAGGCCCAGGTCCACGCCGGCGGCCGCGGCAAGGCGGGCGGCGTCAAGCTGTGCAATTCCGAAGCCGAGATCTATGAGGCGACCGAGAACCTGTTCGGCAAGAAACTGGTGACCCACCAGACCGGCCCCGAGGGCAAAGGCATCTACCGTGTCTATGTCGAGGGTGCAGTACCGATTGCCCGCGAGATTTATCTGGGCTTTGTGCTGGACCGCTCCAGCCAGCGGGTGATGATCGTTGCCTCTTCCGAAGGCGGCATGGAGATTGAGGAGATCTCTGCCGAGCGGCCCGAGTCCATCGTGCGCTCAACCGTCGAGCCGGCCGTTGGCCTGCAGGATTTCCAGGCGCGTGAGATTGCCTTTGCCCTGGGCATTGAACCGGCGCTGACGCAGCAGATGGTGCGCACGCTGAAGGGCTGCTACCAGGCGTTCTCCGAACTGGACGCCACCATGGTTGAGATCAACCCGCTGGTGGTCACTTCGGACAACCGGGTCATCGCGCTGGACGCCAAGATGACCTTTGACGACAACGCCCTGTTCCGCCACCCGCAGATTGCCGAGCTGCGCGACAAGTCCCAGGAAGACCCGCGCGAAGCCCGCGCGGCGGACCGCGGCCTGTCTTACGTCGGGCTTGAGGGCAACATCGGCTGCATCGTGAACGGTGCGGGCCTGGCGATGGCGACTATGGACACCATCAAACTGGCCGGCGGCGAGCCTGCCAACTTCCTGGACATCGGCGGCGGTGCCACGCCCGAACGGGTCGCCAAGGCGTTCCGCCTGGTGATGTCCGACAGCAATGTTCAGGCGGTTCTGGTCAATATCTTTGCCGGCATCAACCGTTGCGACTGGGTGGCCGAAGGTGTCGTTCAGGCGCTGAAGGAGGTGCAGGTCGACGTGCCCGTGGTGGTCCGCCTTGCCGGCACCAACGTCGAGGAAGGCCAGAAGATCCTGGCGCAAAGCGGCCTGCCGCTGATCCGCGCATCCTCGCTGATGGAAGCCGCTGAGCGGGCCGTCGGCGCGTGGAAAAACGACCTTGATCAAAACACCCGTGTGAGGGCCGTCAAATGAGCATCCTTCTTGATCGCGACAGCAAAGTCATCGTTCAAGGCATCACCGGCAAGATCGCCCGCTTCCACACCAAGGACATGATCGAATACGGAACCAACGTCGTGGGCGGCGTGGTGCCGGGCAAGGGCGGCGAGACCGTCGAGGGCGTGCCGGTCTTCAACACCGTGAAAGAAGCGGTTGAGGCCACCGGCGCCAATGCCTCTTTGGTGTTCGTGCCGCCGCCGTTTGCAGCCGACTCCATCATGGAAGCGGCGGATGCAGGCATCAAATACTGCGTCTGCATCACCGACGGCATCCCGGCCCAGGATATGATCCGTGTGAAGCGCTACATGTACCGCTATCCCAAGGACAAGCGGATGATCCTTACGGGGCCGAACTGCGCGGGCACCATCTCGCCGGGCAAGGCGCTGCTGGGCATCATGCCGGGCCACATCTACCTGCCGGGCACCGTGGGCATCATCGGCCGCTCCGGCACCCTGGGCTATGAGGCTGCGGCGCAGCTGAAAGAGCTGGGGCTGGGGGTTTCCACCTCGGTGGGCATCGGCGGCGACCCGATCAACGGCTCCTCCTTCAAGGACATTCTTGAGTGGTTCGAGAAGGATCCGGAAACTGAGGTCATTGCAATGATCGGTGAAATCGGCGGCCCGCAGGAAGCGGAAGCGGCGGAGTACATCCGCGATCACGTGACCAAGCCGGTAGTGGCATATGTCGCGGGTCTGACCGCACCCAAGGGCCGCACCATGGGCCACGCGGGCGCGATCATCTCGGCCTTTGGCGAGAGCGCTTCCGAGAAGGTGGAGATCCTGTCGGCGGCCGGTGTGACCGTTGCCGAAAACCCCGCCGTGATCGGCGAAACCATCGCAAGCGTGATGAAAAAGAACGCCGCCTGATCCGGCAACGGGACAGGCGCAACGCTCCACCCCTGGCCTGGGGCAATGGCGGGGGTGGAGCGCATTTACAAAGCACAAGCACGTCAGGGAGTTAATATCATGGCAAAGCCCAAGGTTCTGGTGACCCGCCGCTGGCCCGCCGCAGTTGAGGCACAGCTGTCCGAGGCGTTTGATGCTGTGCTGAACACGGGCGATAAGCCCCTGACTGAGGACGAGCTGCGCGATGCGATGACATCTTATGACGCAGTGCTGCCGACCGTGACCGACAAGATCTCAGCCAAGGCCTTTGATATCGCCAACCCCCAGGCCCGGATCCTCGCCAACTACGGTGTCGGCTACTCTCATATTGATATGCACGGTGCGGCCGGCCACGGCATGACCGTGACCAACACCCCGGATGTCCTCAGCGAATGCACCGCTGATATCGCCATGACGCTTTTGCTGATGGTGGCCCGCCGTGCGGGCGAAGGCGAGCGCGAGCTGCGCGCCGGCGCATGGACCGGCTGGCGCCCGACCCATCTGGTCGGCACCAAGGTTTCCGGCAAGACGCTGGGTATCGTCGGCTTTGGCCGCATTGGCCAGGAGATGGCCCGGCGCGCCCACCACGGCTTTGGCATGAAGATCGTGGTGCAGAACCGCTCCCGCGTGTCCCCCGATACCCTCGCCCGCTACAACGCCACCCAGGTCGACAGCCTGGAAGACCTGATGCCGCAGTGCGATTTTGTTTCTCTGCACTGCCCGGGCGGCGCTGCGAACCGGCATCTGATCAATACCCGGATGCTGAACCTGATGAAGCCGGACGCCTTCCTTATTAATACGGCCCGCGGCGAGGTGATCGACGAGCTGGCCCTGTCCCGCGCCCTGTGGTTCGAAACCATCGGCGGCGCCGCATTGGATGTGTTCGACGGCGAGCCGCGCATCAACCCGGACCTGATGGATTGCGACAACCTTGTGATGCTGCCGCATCTGGGCAGCGCCACCCGCGAAGCGCGCGAGGCGATGGGCTTTCGCGTGCTGGATAACCTGACCGATTTCTTTGCTGGGCGCGAACCGCGCGACCGGGTGATGTGATGGGAGATCCTGCTGAAACCGCCCATGAGGGTGTCGAAGACACCGGCTACGCCGCCGGGCTTCGCAATGAGCTCCACGCCTTGTGGCTGGATGTTTTGCGCCAGCGCGCGCCGGAGGTTGCTGCAAAGGCGGTATCCGAAACCGCTTGGGATTTGTCCGGCGGGCAGCCCGCGACCGCCTATATGCAGGCGTTCAATATCTGGTTCCAGCTGCTGAAGATCGTCGAGGAAAACGCCGCCATGCGCGACCGCCGCATGGCCGAAACCCAGGACGGGCCCGAAGTGGTCGAAGGCAGCTTTGCCCGCGCGCTGGATCTGGCCGGGGAGCAGGCAACGCCCGAACGGTTGCAGGAGGTCGCCAGCCAGTTTTCCATCGGCCCGACCCTGACCGCGCATCCGACCGAGGCCAAGCGCGTCACCATCCTGGAAATCCACCGCCGCATATACCGCGGGCTGGTGTCGCTGGAGGCCAAGCGCTGGACCCCGCGCGAGCGGGCGGGCCTGCTGGCGGATCTGCGCTCGGAAATCGACCTGTTGTGGATGACGGGCGAGCTGCGCCGCGACCGGCCCAGCCTGCAGGATGAAATCCAATGGGGGCTGCAGTTCTTCCGCGACAGCCTGTTTGAGGCGGTGCCGCAGCTGTTTGAACGCTACATCGCAGCGGCCGAACCAAGGCTGGGCGAGAGCGCCGATGCGCCCTGCCTCAAATTCCATTCCTGGATCGGCGGCGACCGCGACGGCAATCCGAATGTGACGGTGGAGGCCACGGCAGCAGCCCTGACCGCGAACCGCGCAGCGATCCTGGAACGCTATCAGAAGGCGCTGACCACCGCGGCGGAGCGGATTTCCATTTCGGCGGCGGTGTTTGCCTTGCCGGAAACCACCTCTGCCCGGCTGGCGAAGGTCATTGCCGCAGCACCCGGCGCCGCAGCACTGTCCGCCCGCAATCCCGGCGAAGTCTTCCGCCAGGCGCTGACCGCGATCCTGGCGCGGATCAGGGCCACTGCTGCCGAGGGCACTGGCGCCTATAAGCACCTTGGCGATTTCGTTACCGACCTGACAGAAGTGGAAGCGGCGCTTGAGGAAATCGGCGCCAACCGCCTGGCGGCCCGCTATGTCCGCCCGATCCGCTGGCAGGCTGATGTCTTCGGCTTCCGGACGGTGACGCTGGACGTGCGTCAAAACTCAACCGTGACCACGGAGACACTGACGGAGATATGGGCGCGCTCGGGCGAAGTGCCTGAGTTTGGCAGCCCGGAATGGTCGGCGCGCCTGCGCAGAGAATTGGGCAGCGCCTCGCTCCCCTATATGACACCGGATGAGCTGAGCCCGCAGAGCGGCGAGCTGCTGAAACTGCTGCGGCTGATGCGCGATGCAGGGGCAGGGGAGGACCCGCAGGCGATGGGGCCGTTCATCCTGTCGATGACCCGCTCCACCGATGACTTGCTAGGGGTTTACCTGCTGGCGCGCTATGCCGGGTTCGGCGCCGAGAAGGCCGCGCTCAAGGTGGTGCCGCTTTTTGAAACCATTGGCGACCTGCGCGCCGCGCCCGGTATCCTGAACGGCCTGCTGGACGTGCCCTTCGCGCGCCGCTCTCTGAAATCCAGCGACAGCCGGATCGAGGTGATGCTGGGCTATTCCGACAGCAACAAGGACGGCGGTTTCCTCTGCTCAACCTGGGAGCTGGAGAAGGCGCAACGCCTGATTACCCGCACCCTTGCGGCACACCGGATGAAGCCCGTGTTCTTCCACGGCCGCGGCGGCTCGGTCTCCCGCGGCGGGGCACCTGCCGAACGCGCTATTGCCGCCCAGCCTGCGGGCACCATCGCGGGCCGGATGCGGATTACCGAACAGGGCGAGGTGGTCAGCTCCAAATACGCCAACCGCGGCACCGCCCTGCACCAGCTGGAGCTGATGGCCTCTTCGGTGCTGCGCCATTCGTTGCAAGACGGCACCCCGCCGGTGAACCCGGACTTCGATGACGCCTTCGAGGCACTCGCAGGCATGTCCCAGGCGGCCTATTCCAACCTGCTGAACGCGCCCGGTTTCCTGGACTATTTTCAACAGGCCAGCCCGGTGGAGGAGCTGGCGATGCTGAAGATCGGTTCGCGCCCTGCCCGCCGTTTCGGGGCCGGCTCGCTGGAGGATCTGCGGGCGATCCCCTGGGTTTTTGCCTGGTCGCAGAACCGCCACATGATCACCGGCTGGTACGGTTTCGGCTCTGCGGTTGCCAGCTTCCGCAAATTTCGTGGTGCCCGCGGCGAGGCGGTGCTGCAGGACATGTTCGCAAATTCGCCGCTGTTCCGCCTGGTGGTGGATGAGGTCGAAAAGACCCTGCTGCAAAGCGACATGGAGATTGCCGCCGGTTACGCCACGCTGGTGCAGGACGCTGAAATCCGGGATCGCATCTTTGGGTCCATCCGCAAGGAGTATCAGCTGGCCTGCGACGCGATCCTGTTTCTGACCGGTGACAGCTGCCTGGCACTGCGCTTCCCGCGGCTGCGCGCCCGCTTTGGCCGCGTCGAAAACATGCTGCGCGAAATCCACAAGACCCAAGTGCGGCTCCTGCAAGAGAACCGCGCCGAAAAGCCTTCAACAGTGCCTGTCCCGCTGATGCAGTCGATGAACTGCGTGGCCGCGGGCCTTGGCTGGACTGGATAGACAGGAGCCCCGAATGTCCAAAGACCTCTTTTTCACCCAGCCCCTCGCC
>NZ_DGNN01000010.1:0-209738 GCF_002388965.1 Leisingera sp. UBA4491
GGCGAGGGGCTGGGTGAAAAAGCCGGGGTCACGGGTCGCTTCAGTCATGGTGGCTCCGTTGGAGTAGGGGTCAGAACTGAGCGATTTCCTATCGGAAACATCTTTGCGCAGGAAGCCTGTAAAGCGACATTTCCCTGCGACAGAACGGCAACTATGGCCTTTGGCGGAAAGCTGTGATTGTTTCGGAACCAGTTGCCTAATACCGGAAACAGATTTGATGGGTTTGAGTATCGCCTTTCTGGCCAGCGAAGCGGAGGTTGCCCAGGAAGCCCTCGACAAACTGGCCCGCCGCTATGGCCATGTTCCCCCCGAAGAGGCTGACATCATCGTTGCGCTTGGCGGTGACGGTTTCATGCTGAGCACCCTGCACACCATGGTGGACAATCCGGCGCCGGTTTACGGCATGAACCGCGGCACCGTTGGCTTTCTGATGAATGAATACCGCGAGGACGGGCTGATCGAGAGGCTTGGCGACGCCGTGCAGGAGATCATCAACCCGCTGTCGATGACCGCGATGGACCGCCGCGGCGAGGTCCACAAGGCGCTCGCCATCAACGAGGTGTCGCTGCTGCGGGCAGGTCCGCAGGCCGCGCGGCTCAGGGTGTCGGTGGACGGCCGGGTGCGGATGGAGGAGCTGGTCTGCGATGGTGCGCTGGTCTCCACCCCGGCGGGTTCCACCGCCTATAACTATTCGGCGCACGGGCCGATCCTGCCGATCGGCGCCGACGTGCTGGCGCTGACTGCGATTGCCGCCTTTCGTCCGCGGCGCTGGCGCGGGGCGCTTTTGCCCAGCAACGCGATGGTGCGCTTTGACGTGCTGGAGGCGGCCAAGCGCCCGGTGATGGCCGATGCGGATTCGATTTCGGTGGCCGATATCGACTGGGTCGAAATCCGCATCAATCCGCAGATCCGCCACAAAATCCTGTTCGACCCCGGCCATGGGCTGGAAGAAAGGCTGATTTCCGAGCAGTTCACTTGACCGTTTAACGGAAGATTCACGAGTTTGTGAACTTCCCGGTAACGATTCCATGCGATGCTTTTCCACAGGCAGATGTGGATGGCGTCTGCCGCAGGGCTGGCGCACCACAGTGCCGTACCGGCGTGTTTCGATTAATTAGTGACCTTGTTTGCAGCCGGTAACGCCCACGGAGCCTGCGCCCGAAGCCGGGTCCGCCTGTTATGGCGGGAGGGGCGCTGTATTTAGCGAGTTGTCTGGGTATGGAAGTTCCCCGGGGGCGGTTCACACCGTTCCCCGGGACCTTAGATCTGCCTCCCGTGCATCCGGATCCTGGACTGTGAGACGGGCCGTAGGGCTTGCCTGTGTGACAGGCCCGGCGTGCTGGCCTGTCTTCTGTGCCTTTCGCCATTGCCTTCATCTTGTCGTGCAGTGCGGAGCAAGCGCCCGTCAGCCGAGGCGGCCGGCGCATGCGTGCCGTGCGGCGTCTGAAAATGCTGGAGAAGCCGCGCGTGGCGTTGCTCTCGCAACGAGCCGGTCCGCCCGAAACCGGCAGGGGGCGTGCGGCCGCAGGCCCCCTTGGCGGCGGGCTCTCGCTTTACGCGGATGCCCAGCCAGGGGAGTGTCCGCTCACCGCTGTCTGATTGCTGTCCGGCGCTCTGAGAGGCGGCAGGCGGCGGCCGTTTGCATCACTCCTGGCGAGAGCCGCCGGCCGCTGCCAAACCCGGCAAAGCCCCCAGATCTTTCACGCGGCGCGCGGTGCCTCGCCAGGCCGCTGGTTTCAGGCGGAGGCCGCCTGCATTTTTTCCCACAGCGGCAGGCACATGCGGCCGGCGCGGGCCTCGATCGCGGCGCAGGCGTCCACCGCCAGATCCTCGCGCCAGCGGCGGGCTGCGATCTGCACGTTGATCGGCTGCGGGCCGCCGGGCAGCTCTGCCAGCCGGGCCGGCACGGAGGCCGCGGGCAGGCCAAGGAAGTTCATCGCATAGGAATAGACCGCGCAGCCCAGCACCTCATGCACGCCTTCCGCGCCTTCTGTGTCGCGGTCGGGGCGGAAGAAGGGCTGCGGCAGGAAGGGCGACAGCACCAGCGGGTAGTCCTGCAGAAACAGCGACCATTGCCGCGCGTAATGGGTCCGCTTGGCCATCATCTGCAGCAATTCCTGCCCGGCAAAGGGCGGAAACTCCTGAAAGTAGACGGCAAAGATATCCCGCACAGTCTGCGAACCGGCCGCGTCCACATCCTGCTTCATCAGCGCATAGATCTCGCCCATCAGCGCGCGGTAGCCGGTGCGCCCGGCGTCAAACACGCATGGAGGCTCCACTTCTTCAACCTGATAGCCCGCATCGCTGAGCGCATCGCGGGCAAAGTCCAGCGCCGCCTCGACCTCCGGGTGCAGCTCATAGCCATGGGTGTTTTTCGTGAAGGCGACCTTGATGGGACCATCCAGCGCCGCGCCGCGCCAGGGTATCGGCACGTGGAAGGGGTCGCGCGGATCCGCGGCAATCAGGGAGGGCATCGACAGGTGCAGGTCTTCGGCGGCACGGGTGATCAGCCCCTGCACCGACATCAGCTGCGCCAGCAGGCCGCGCTCCGCCGTCTGGCTGGGGTTCCAGGCAGGGACCCGGCCCAGGCCCGGCTTGACCGTGACGGCGCCATTGGCGGCGGCGGGAAAGCGCAAACTGCCGCCGATGTCGTTGCCATGTGCCAGCGCGCCGATCCCGGCCATCACCGCGGCCCCGGCACCGCCGGAGGAGCCGCCAGGGGAAATGTGCCGCCCCCAGGGGTTATGAGTGCGTCCAAACAGCGGGTTGTCGGTGTCGGCGCGAAAGGAGAACTCCGGCGTGTTGGTGCGTCCGATCACCACCGCGCCGGCCTTGTGCAGATTCTCGACCACGGGCGCGTCCGCCGGGGCGATCAGGTCCTTCAGTGCCGTCACCCCGTTGGAGGTGGCGTGGCCCTTCTGATCCACATTGATCTTGATGGTGACCGGCACTCCGTGCAGCGGACCGGGCTGCGCGCCGTTTGCGCGTGCCTTGTCCAAGGCGCAGGCACGTTCCAGCGCCTCGCTGCTCAGGTCCTCGACCACCGCATTCAGGGCCGGGTTCACCGCCTTCATCCGGTCAATTGAGGCCTGCACCGCGTCTTCTGCGCGGACATCGCCTGCGCGGGTCAGGGCGGTCAGTTCAGTTGCGCTCAGGCGCCATAGGTCATTCTTTGCCATCTGCTCTTCTCCCTGGGTCCGCAGCCTAGGCGGGCAGGGCAGAGTTGCAAGGGAAACCGGGCGGCAGGACCGCCCGGTTTCTCCAAATTTCCTGTTGAGGAATTCCTCAGCTCTTGGCGTAGCCGATGGTCTGCAGCGCCGCGGTGATCTCGTCCAGGATCGCCGGATCGTCGATGGTCGCGGGCATTTTCCACGGGGTGCCATCGGCGATGTTGACCATGGTGCCGCGCAGGATCTTGCCGGAGCGGGTCTTGGGCAGCCGGTCCACCACCACCGCCAGCTTGAAGGCCGCCACCGGGCCGATCTTCTCGCGCACCAGTTTGACAACTTCGGACACCACTTCCGCGCTGTCGCGGTCCGCCCCGGCGTTGAGGCAGAGGAAGCCCACCGGCATTTGGCCCTTGAGGCTGTCGGTCACGCCGATCACGGCGCATTCAGCGACATCCGGGTGGCCTGCCAGCACTTCTTCCATGGCGCCGGTCGACAGGCGGTGGCCCGCCACGTTGATCACGTCATCGGTGCGCGCCATGATGTAGAGGTAGCCGTCCTCGTCCTTCATGCCGGCATCGCCGGTCTCATAGTAGCCGGGGAAGGTGGTCAGGTAGCTTTTCTTGAAGCGGTCCTCGGCATTCCACAGGGTCGGCAGGGTGCCCGGCGGCAGCGGCAGTTTCACCGCAATCGCGCCCAGCTCGCCCGGCGCCACCGGGTTGCCGCCTTCATCCAGAATATCGACTTCATAGCCCGGCATCGGCACGGCAGGGGAGCCGAGCTTGACCGGCAGTTCCTCGATCCCCAGCGGGTTCGCGGCAATCGACCAGCCGGTCTCCGTCTGCCACCAGTGGTCAATCACCGGCACTTTCAGCTGCTCCTGCGCCCAGGTGATGGTGTCGGGGTCCGCACGCTCGCCGGCCAGATAGACCTGCTTGAGGCAGCTGAGGTCGTATTTTCCGACGTATTCACCCTTCGGGTCCTCGCGCTTCACCGCGCGGAAGGCGGTGGGGGCGGTGAAGAAGCTCTTGACCTTATGCTCGGAAATTACCCGCCAGAAGGTGCCCGCATCGGGCGTGCCCACGGGCTTGCCTTCGAACACGATGGTGGTGTTGCCGTGAATAAGCGGCCCGTAGCAGATATAGCTGTGGCCCACGACCCAGCCCACATCGGACGCCGCCCAGAACACGTCGCCAGGGTCGACGTTGTAGATGTTCTTCATGGTCCAATTGAGCGCCACCAGCTGGCCTGCGGTGTGGCGGATCACCCCCTTGGGCTGGCCGGTGGTGCCGGAGGTATAGAGGATGTAGGAGGGGTGGTTGCCCTCGACCGGGACGCATTCGGCCGGCTCCACGCCGTACTGGAAGCCGTGCCAGTTCACGTCACGGCCCGGAACCAGCTCCGCCACTTCCTGCTCGCGCTGGAAGATCACGCAGAAATCAGGCTTGTGCGCGGCCAGGTCGATGGCGCCGTCCAAGAGCGGCTTGTAATGCACGATCCGGCCCGGCTCGATGCCGCAGGAGGCGGCGATGATCGCCTTGGGCTTGGCATCGTCGATCCGCACTGCCAGCTCGTTGGACGCAAAGCCGCCGAACACCACCGAATGCACCGCGCCAATGCGGGAGCAGGCCAGCATCGCCTCCAGCGCTTCCGGGATCATCGGCATATAGAGGATGACGCGGTCGCCTTTCTCCACGCCCTTGGCGCGCAGCGCGCCGGCCAGGGTGGCAACCCGGTTCCTGAGCTCGACATAGGAGATTTCACGCTTGGTATGGGTGACCGGGCTGTCATAGATGATCGCGGTCTGCTCGCCGCGGCCTTCTTCGACATGGCGGTCGACGGCGTTGTAGCAGGTGTTCACCTTGGCATCGGCAAACCACTCGTAAAGCCCCTCACCTTTGTCAAACAGCGCCTGCTTCGGGGCCTCGTCCCAGCTGATGCCCTTGGCGGCCTCCATCCAGAAACCTTCCGGATCCTGTTTCCAAGTGGCGTAAATGTCCTGATATCCCATGGTGTCTATCTCCTCCTTCCATCTGCGTAGGCGAGGAACCGGGGAGCGGGCAAGTTTTGCCGTTTCCGCACGCAAGGTTCGTCAATGAATTTACAGGATCTGCCCGGATTCACGCAGATGTTTTACCGGATTTACAACCCCTGGCCGGTTTGCACCCGGCGTGCTTTGCAAACCCGTGTTTGCTGCAGAATAATCCGGAAAGGCGCAGAAAGTTTGCAAACTTGCAAACCCAGCTGCTGCGCGCGCGAAGCTGCTGCAGGGAATCACCCGCTGGAGGATTTGGCATAGCGCGGCAGGCTGTCTTTCAGCTCCAGCCAGCTCACATGATCGGAATGGAACACATGGAACCTGGGCGGCACGGCGCCCGGGCTTTCCAGCGTTGCCGTGTAAAGGTGAATGTTCACCGGATCGCGGCTGGTGCGGTAGGCCATCTGGGTGCCGCAGGTGCCGCAGAACAGCCGTTCGACGCCTTCAGAAGAGTTGTAGACGCTCGGCGCTGCACCGGACCAGTCGACCGCCTCATGCGGCAGCCCGAAGAACGCGGTGACAGGTGCTGCGCATACGCGGCGGCAGTCGGCGCAGTGACAGTAGCAGCTCCAGGCCGCCTCGGCCTGGCTCTCCCAATGCACCGCGCCGCAGTGGCAATGCCCTCTCATCTCCGGCCTCCCTGATTGGGCGGCCGGCGAACGGGGCCGCGCAGTTAACCGTAGTGCGCGACCGGGGTGCCGGCAATGGCGGCCATGTTCAAAAGGCCCCGTGCCGTGATCGAGGGCGACACGATATGGGCGCGGTTGCCCATGCCCATCAGGATCGGCCCGACCTCCAGCCCGCCGGCCCGCATCTTGAGGATGTTGCGCACACCCGAAGCCGCATCGGCATGGGCAAAGATCAGCACGTTAGCGGCCCCCTCCAGCCGCGAATTGGGGAAGATCCGCTCGCGCAGCTCCGGGTCCAAAGCGGTGTCGATGTTCATCTCGCCCTCGTAAACGAAATCGCGGCGCTTATCGTCGAGGATTTCGATGGCGGCGCGCAGCCGGCTGCCGGTGTCGCAGGAGATATTGCCGAACTGCGACTGCGAGCACAGCGCGATCTTCGGCGCGAGGCCGAAGCGGCGCACATGGCGGGCGGCGCCGATCACGGTTTCCGCGATCTGTTCCGGGGTCGGCTCCACATGCACATGGGTGTCGGCAATGAACAGCGGGCCGTCTTCCAGGATCATCATCGACAGCGCCCCGTGCGGCGAATAGGTGCCGCCGCCCAGAACCTGCTGCACGTAATTCAGGTGCCAGCGGTACTCGCCGAAGGTGCCGCACAGCAGGCTGTCGGCCTCGCCGCGGTGCACCATGATGGCGCCGATGGCGGTGGTGTTGGTGCGCATGATCGCCTTGGCCAGATCCGGCGTCACCCCGCGGCGCTGCATCACCTTGTGATAGCTGTTCCAGTAATCGTAATAGCGCGGATCGTTTTCCGGGTTCACCAACTGGAAATCCCGGCCCGGGCGGACGTCCAGCCCCAGCTTTTCGCAGCGGCGCTCGATTACCTCGGGGCGGCCGATCAGGATCGGGGTTTCGGTGGTTTCCTCCAGGATCGCCTGCGCCGCGCGCAGCACCCGCTCGTCCTCGCCCTCGGCAAAGACAATGCGGCGGGCGGCGGCGCGGGCGGCCTCGAACACCGGCCGCATCAGCAGGGCGGATTTGAACACCGTCTGGTTCAGCTTCTGCTTATAGGCAGTGATATCTTCGATCGGGCGCGTCGCCACGCCGCTTTCCATTGCAGCCTTGGCCACGGCGGAGGACACAACCGCCACCAGCCGCGGGTCAAACGGTTTCGGGATCAGGTAATCGGCGCCGAAATTCAGCTGTTCGCCCTTGTAGGCCGCCGCGGCCTCGGCGCTGGTGGTGGCGCGGGCCAGTTCGGCGATGCCGTCGACGCAAGCAATCTGCATCTCGTCATTGATTTCGGTGGCCCCCACATCCAGCGCCCCGCGGAAGATGAAGGGGAAGCACAGCACGTTGTTGACCTGGTTGGGAAAATCGCTGCGGCCGGTGGCGATGATCGCATCCGGCGCCACCTTGCGCGCGGCCTCAGGCATGATCTCCGGCGTCGGGTTGGCGAGCGCAAAGATGATCGGGCGCTTGGCCATCTTGGCGACCATTTCCGGCTGCAGCACGTTCGGGCCAGAGAGGCCCAGGAACAGGTCCGCACCGTCCATCACCTCGTCCAGCGTGCGCTTGTCCGAGGCCTGGGCAAAGGCCGCCTTCTGCGGGTTCATGTCCTCTTCGCGGCCCTCGTAGACCAGCCCGTGAATATCGCACAGCCAGATGTTTTCCCGCTTCACGCCCAGCTTCACCAGCATGTTGAGGCAAGCAATCCCCGCCGCGCCGCCGCCGGTGGAAACGATCTTGATCTCCTCGAACTTCTTGCCCGCCACATGCAGCGCGTTCTTGGCCGCAGCCCCCACCACAATCGCGGTGCCGTGCTGGTCGTCGTGGAAGACGGGAATGTTCATCCGCTCGCGGCACAGTTTCTCGACCACAAAGCAGTCCGGCGCCTTGATGTCTTCGAGGTTGATCGCGCCGAACGTCGGCTCCAGCGCGCAGACGATATCGGCCAGCTTCTCCGGATCGCTTTCGTTCACCTCGATATCGAAACAGTCGATCCCTGCGAAATTCTTGAACAGGACCGCCTTGCCCTCCATCACCGGCTTGGAGGCCAGCGCGCCGATGTTGCCCAGGCCCAGAACCGCCGAGCCGTTCGACACCACCGCCACCAGGTTCCCGCGCGAGGTGTAGCGGGCCGCGTTGGCCGCATCCGCCTGGATCTCGGTGCAGGCTTCGGCAACGCCGGGGGAATAGGCGCGCGCCAGATCGCGCCCGTTGGCCATCGGCTTGGTCGCGCGGATCTCCAGCTTACCGGGACGGGGGAACTCGTGATAGTTGAGTGCGGCTTGGCGCAGGTTCTGTGAATCGGACATCTGGCGCTCCTCGAAAATCGTATTGTTTAGTGTTAAACCATTTTTCCTGCCGGAAACCTAGCGCAAACTGACGCAATTGGGCGCGGCGGCGGCCCGGCGGCGGCTTCTTGCATAAAGCCTGCCCTGCGGCCACAGTTCCGGGCAAATGAAAAGGGAGTGAAAAATGAGCGGCACAATCGCCGAAATCCGCCTGCCCACGCAGGAGCTGCGCGACGATATTCCGTTTTACACCAAGGTTTTGGGCATGAAAATGGATATGATCTATCCGGCGGATGATCCGCGCACCGCGGTGTTTTCCGGCCACGGGCTGCGGCTGCGCATCGAAAAGGGGGCGCAGGAAAGCCCCGGCACAATCCGCATTCTGACTGAAGATCCTGATGGATTTGCCGAAGGCCAGCGCCGCCTGACCGCGCCCAACGGCACCAAGGTGGAGATCGAGGAGCGCCACCCGCCGATGGTGATGCCGGAAACGGTGCACAGTTTCGTGGTCCGCCGCCTCAAGGACCAGGCGCCCTGGATCATCGGGCGGGCGGGCATGCACTACCGGGATCTGGTGCCGGACCGGTTGGGCGGTTCGATCATCGCCAGCCACATCCGCATTCCCGACGGCGGCCCGGTGCCGGACATGGTGCATTTCCACCGCGTCGGTTTCCAGCTGATCTTCTGCATCCACGGCTGGGTCGATGTGGTCTATGAGGATCAGGGCGAGAAGATGCGGCTGACGGCGGGCGACTGCTTCATCCAGCCGCCGGAAATCCGCCACCGGGTGCTGGAGGCCAGCGACAATGTGCAGGTGATCGAGATCGGCGT
This sequence comes from Leisingera sp. UBA4491, assembly GCF_002388965.1. NCBI lineage: Bacteria > Pseudomonadati > Pseudomonadota > Alphaproteobacteria > Rhodobacterales > Roseobacteraceae > Leisingera > Leisingera sp. UBA4491. The sequence goes on from NZ_DGNN01000010.1 coordinate 8,963, forward strand.
CCCGGCTGAGCATGTGACCGAGATCGACCACGAGATGACCTTGCCGACGCCGCACTTTCGTCCCGAACGGGAATGGCAGGGGCAGCGCTTTGTCTTCAACAAGGCCGAAGGTGCCGAATGGATGCCGTTCCGGCTGCCGGGCTACATCTGCCGCGACACCACGATTGCCGAGAACACAAAGGGCGTTGCCGGCGTGCAGGTGGTGCGCCGGGGCGAGGGTGAGCCGCAATGGGCCGCGCATGACACCGACATCCATTTCACCTTTGTGATGAACGGCACGGTCACGCTGGAGGGTGAAGGCCGTGAACCCTACCGGCTGGAACAGGGCGACGCCTTTGTCATCCCGCCCGGCATGAAGACCCGCCTCAGTGAACCGTCGCAGGACGTTGAACTGCTGGAGGTGACCCTGCCCGGCGTGTTCAATACCAGGCTGGGGCAGTGACGGAACCTCACCCGGGGGCTTTCGCTCCCGGGGCCGTTTCCGCTATCCTGCGGCATCTTGACCAGATGATCAAAAAACGGGGAATCGCCATGAGCCTCAGAAACGCCGCCGCCGCGGTCCGGGAAAACGCCCACGCGCCTTATTCCAAATTCAAGGTCGGCGCTGCCGTGCGCTCTGCCTCCGGCCAGATCTATGTGGGCTGCAACGTCGAAAACGTGGCCTATCCGGAAGGCACCTGTGCTGAGGCGGGCGCCATCGCCGCGATGGTGGCCGCGGGCGAGACAGAACTGGCCGAGGTCTATGTGATCGCCGATTGCCCGTCGCCAATTCCGCCCTGCGGCGGCTGCCGCCAGAAGATCAAGGAATTCGCCGGCAATGACGTAAAGGTGACCATGGCCACCACCGATGGCGCCGAACGGGAATCCACCGTCGGCGACCTGCTGCCGGGCGCCTTTGACACGGACCATTTGGAGCGCAAGTGATGGACGCCCGCGCCATCAATGCAAAGCTCCGGCGCGGCGAAACCCCCGGCGAAGCGGATCTGCGCTGGTTTGCCGATGGCCTGGCCAGCGGCGCGGTTTCGGACGCGCAGGCCGGGGCCTTTGCCATGGCCGTCTGCCTGCAGGGCCTCAGCGTCGAGGGCCGCCGCGCGCTGACCCTGGCGATGCGCGACACCGGCGATGTGCTGAGGTGGGATCTGGACGGCCCGGTGCTGGACAAGCATTCCACCGGCGGCGTGGGCGATTGCGTCTCGCTGCTGCTGGCGCCTGCGCTGGCGGCTTGCGGTGCCTATGTGCCGATGATTTCGGGCCGCGGGCTGGGCCATACCGGCGGCACGCTGGACAAGCTGGAAGCCATTCCCGGCGTCTCCATCAACGTCAGCGAAGACCATCTGCGGGGCATGATGCAGGACGTCGGCTGCGCCATTGTTGGCGCTACCGCCCAGATCGCGCCTGCGGACAAACGGCTCTATGCCATCCGCGATGTGACCGCCACGGTGGAAAGCCTCGACCTGATCACCGCCTCGATCCTGTCCAAGAAACTGGCCGCGTCCCCGGATGCGCTGGTGCTGGACGTCAAGATCGGCTCCGGCGCCTTCATGAAAACCGCGGACGACGCCCGCGCGCTGGCGCAATCCCTCTGTGACACGGCCAATGCGGCCGGCTGCAAGACCTCGGCGCTGATCACCGACATGAACCAGCCGCTGGCGCCCGCGCTTGGCAACGCGCTGGAGGTGGCGGAGGTGATGCGGGTGCTAACCGGCGGTGAGTCTGGCCCGCTGGCAGAGATCACCGCAATCCTGGGCGGCGAGCTGCTGTCCCACGCGGGCCTCGCCGCAGATGCGGCGGAGGGCGCGGCCAAGATTGCCGCGACCCTTGCAGACGGCCGCGCGGCTGACCGCTTTGCCCGGATGATCACCGCCCTGGGCGGGCCGGCGGATTTTGCCGGCCGCTGGCAGGACCATCTGACCGGCGCCGAAGTTGTCCGCGAGATCACGGCCCCCGCAGCCGGGCATATCACGGCCATGAACGGCGAGGCGCTTGGCCTGGCGGTTGTCGCCCTAGGCGGCGGCCGCATGGTGGAAAGCGACCGCATCCACCCGGGCGTCGGGATTTCGGACATTGTCCGCCTGGGCCAGCAGGTCGGGGCAGGGGACACCCTTGCCCGCATCCACGCGGCCAGCGATGATGCGGCAGAGACGGCGGAGGCGGCCTTTCTCGCGGCAATCTCCATCGGCGAGGCGCCCCGGTCCCTGCCGCCGCTGGTTCACGAAAGGATCTGCTGATGCCCCGTGCCTTCCTTGTGGTGATGGATTCCGCCGGCATCGGCGGCGCGCCGGATGCCGGCACCTTCTTCAACGGCGACCTGCCGGACCTAGGTGCCAACACGCTGGCCCACATCGCCCAGGCCTGCGCCGCCGGCAAGGCGGAGGAGGGCCGCAGCGGCCCGCTGAATGTGCCGAACCTGGAACGGCTTGGCCTTGGGGCTGCGATGCGGCTGGCGTCCTCGGTGCCGTTTCCAGGGCTGGACGCTGAACCGCAGGGCCGCTGGGGCTGTGCCCGCGAACTCAGCCGCGGCAAGGACACGCCTTCAGGCCATTGGGAGCTGGCGGGCCTGCCGGTGCCCTGGGACTGGCATTACTTCCCCGATCAGGCGCCCTCCTTCCCTGAGGATCTGAGCGCCTTTGTGGCGGAGCAGGCAGGCACCGATGGCACTCTCGGCAACTGCCACGCCTCCGGCACGGTGATCATCAGCGACCTCGGCGCCGAACACACGCGGACGGGCAAGCCGATCTGCTACACCTCCGCCGACAGCGTGTTTCAGATTGCCGCGCATGAAGAAACTTTCGGCCTCGACCGCCTGCTGAAGCTCTGCAAAGCGATTGCCCCGCGGCTGCACGCGATGAAGGTGGGCCGGGTCATTGCGCGCCCCTTCATCGGCTCGGCAGAAGAAGGCTTCACCCGCACCACCAACCGCCGCGATTATGCCATCACCCCGCCAGCCCCTGTGCTGACCAACTGGGTGCAGGACGCGGGCCGCAAGGTCCACGCCATCGGCAAGATCGGCGACATCTTCACCATGTCCGGTATCGACACCCTGAAAAAAGGCTCTGATGCCAAGCTGATGGAGCATTTGTTTGACGCGGTGGAGACAGCGGAGGACGGCAGCCTGACATTCGCCAACTTCGTCGAATTCGACAGCCTCTACGGCCACACCCGCAACATCTCCGGCTACGCCCGCGCGCTGGAGTGGTTCGACGCCGAACTGGGCCGCCTGCTGCCCAAGCTGCGCCAGGGCGATATTCTGGTGCTGACCGCCGATCACGGCAACGATCCCAGCTGGCCCGGCTCCGACCATACGCGCGAACAGGTGCCGGTTCTGATCGCAGGGCTTGACGCAGGCCCCATCGGGCAGGTCAAATTCGCCGATGTGGGCGTCTCTGTCGCGGCCCATCTGAACGTCCCGGCCCAAGGCCCGGGCAAGAGTTTTCTTTGACCTCATGGTCAAAACCCGCTTGCCTGCCGCGGCCAAGCCCGTAAAAGCGCTGCAACCAAATCTGAGGAGTGCCCCATGACCGACCACCTGACCGTTGTTGATCACCCGCTTGTGCAGCACAAGCTGACCCTGATGCGGGACAAGGGCACGTCCACTGCGGGCTTCCGCCGCCTGCTGCGCGAGATCACCCAGCTTCTGGCCTATGAAATCACCCGCGAGATGCCGCTGACCACCACCACCATCGAAACCCCGATGGAGGAAATGGAAGCGCCGATCCTGGCCGGCAAGAAACTGGCGCTGGTGTCGATCCTGCGGGCGGGCAACGGCATGCTGGACGGCGTGCTGGAGCTGATCCCCTCGGCCCGCGTCGGCTTTGTCGGCCTTTACCGCGACGAGGAAACCCTGGAGCCGGTGCAGTATTACTTCAAGGCGCCCGAAGGGCTGAAGGACCGTCTGGTGATCGCGGTGGACCCGATGCTGGCGACTGGCAACAGCTCTGCCGCTGCCGTCGACCTGCTGAAGGAAGCCGGCGCCAACAACATCCGTTTCCTGTGCCTGCTGGCGTCGCCCGAAGGCGTTGCCCGGATGAAGCAGGCGCACCCGGATGTGCCGATCGTCACCGCGTCGCTGGACCGCGAAATCAACGCCAAGGGCTATATCCTGCCGGGCCTGGGCGATGCCGGCGACCGGATGTTCGGCACCAAGTAACCGCCTCCGCGCCAAGGCGCCCCAGCGCGCCTTGGCCGCTTTCCGGCAGACCCGGCCCCTGCAACCCTTTGCTCCAATTGGCGCGAAAATTGCCCGGGTGCAGCCGTATTGTTGCCGCAGAATCTTTACTCACAGGCCAGAGTCAGGCATCCTGCAGCCATATTTTGTGGGGCTCAGGAATGAAAATAACTAGAATTATTGCACTGGCCATCATCACGGGGGCTTCAGGCGCAGCAGGCGTACAGGCACAAACCCTGCGCCCAACCAGCCCGCCCGCCGAATATCCGCCGGCCTCCTACGACGGGCGGCAATTTGTCGACAGCCGCGGCTGCGTCTACATCCGGGCAGGCATCGACGGCAACGTGACCTGGGTGCCGCAGGTGACGCGCTCGCGCAAGCAGATCTGCGGTTTGCAGCCGACCCAGCTGGCCGGAACCACCCAGCAGCAGCCGCGCGCCGCGGCGCCGGAATTGATCACGCTGGAGCCCAGCCAGCAGCCCGCGCAGACGGCGGACCCCGCGCCGGCCGCTTCCGCGCGGCCTGCGGCCAGCCCGCCGCCCCAGGTGGCGGCCACCGCAAAACCGCGCCGCACACCGCAAACCGCCAGCGCCCGCCCGGCACCTGCCGTGGCCGCCGCTGCTGCGCCTGCGCCCGCTGTCAGGAAAGTGGTGCAAGCAGCCCCGGCGCCCGCCGCCGCTGTGCCGCAGTCCTCCGTGGCGCTGACGCCGAACACCCGGGTGGTGCAGACCCACATCTACCAGGAGCGCCGCCTCAGCAACAGTTTCCAGGTGCCCCAGGGCTACCGGCCTGTCTGGACCGATGGCCGCCTCAACCCGCAGCGCGCGGTGCGCACGGTGCGGCCTGCGGTGGTGACCGGCGCGGCCCAGGTCCCGCCCGGCTATCTGAGGGTTGAGCGCGAAGACGGCCGCCTGAACCCGATGCGCGGCCTGCGCTCGCCGCAGGGGGACGCGCAGATGGCGCGGGTCTGGAACGACGAGGTGCCGCGCCGCCTAGTGCAGCTGCCGCTGGACCGTCCCACGGTAAGACTGCCGCGCGAGGCCCGCCGCAGCCCGGCTGAGGCAAAGGAAACCGGGCTGCGCCTGTCCACCCGCTCGGCACCGGGCGCAAAGGCACCGGACCACGCCGCCGCGGCACCGCGCTATGTCCGGGCCGCGACCTACGCAGACGCGGATCAGGCCCGCGCCGCGGCCCGCAAGCTGGCCGCAACGGGGCTGCCGGTGCGTCTGGGAACCGTCAGCCGCAAGGGTCAGCCCTACAAGGTTGTGATGGCGGGACCGTACCGGGACGAGGGCCAGGCTGCCGCCGCGCTGGCCAAGGCGCAGCAAGCCGGTTTCAACGGCGCCCGGCTCAGCAAATAACGTCCTGCGGGCAAGCGGATGAACAGGCCGGGCTGCTGCCCGGCCTTTTTCCATTGCCTGCCCGGGTGCCGCCCGATGACGGCTCGGACCCGGGCGCTACTGCCGCCGGCAGGTAAAGACATGGGCAGCCAGGGGCATCCGCAGCGGCGGCGGCCCCAGGCGGGTGCGCAGGGCGTCCAGAATGGCGCTTGCAACCTCGTCGGGATCCACGCCGCCCCGGCTGCGGATTTCGTCGATCAACGGATTGCCATAGACCAGCGCTTCCGCGAATTTTTCCGGATCCTGCAGGGCTTTGTCCAGCGTAACCTCTTCATGGCCGGTGCCGGCCCAGTCCTCGCCATTCAGATCCGCCTTCACCGCTTCGGGGTCGCCGTAATGGAACGGAACCTTGTAGAACCCCGGCGGATCATCCGGGAAAAATCGGGCGGCCTCGCTGTCGGCGATTTCGGCAAACGGGTTCTGCGCCATCGGCGCCCAGACGCTGAAGACATACCGCCCGCCGGGCTTCAGCACCCGCGCGGCTTCCCGGAAGGCAGCGGGTTTGTCGGGAAAGAACATCACCCCGAACTGGCAGGCAACCAGGTCAAAGCTGCCATCGTCGAAGGGCAGCGCCATCGCATCGGCGGCTTGCAGGGTAACATTGGCGGCGCCGGACAGTTTCGCCTCTGCCAGGGCCAGCATCGGTTCATTCAGGTCGGTGACAGTCAGCTTGCAGTCCGGCGGCAAACTCTGCCTCAGCCGTTGCGAGACAATGCCGGTTCCCGCCGCCAGTTCCAGCACGTTTTGCGGGCTGTGGCCGCGGCACCGTGCGGCCAGGTCATCCGCATAGTCACAGAAAATAACCGGCCCCAGGCCCCTGTCGTAAAAGCCTGGAATATCCCCCGTAAAGCTGGCTGCAGTCTCCGGCATGGCTCCATCCCCCCTGAACTCGCGTTTGCGCAGATTTGACGATCCTAGCAGATCCGGCGCATTTGGGCGATTGGCAGGGTTTCGGCAGCGGGCCGCAGGGCCGAGGACGGGATCAGCCGCAGATGTTTTGCAGCTGCACCCAGTCGCGGTCGTTCAGCACTGGCTCCAGCTCGCGGCCGGCCATCGGGTCGGCTTCGATCAGCCCCAGAACCGATTCACCCGTGATATCCAGCGCATACGCATAAGGCGAGGAGGGCAGGGCGGCGCGGGCAAATTCCGCCAGCAGCACCTGGTCCGTAAGCGCAGGCCGCGGGCTGGCCAGGGTGGCCTCGGCATAGGCGTCCAGCGTGGAGCGGTCCACATCGCCGGTGGTCAGCAGTCTAAAGGTGGCAAGAACCCCGCCCGCCTCCAGCAGCTCAAACATCGGGTCGCTGGCCTCCGCGCGGGCGCGTTCCGCCAGAATTGCGCCGGCCGCCACCGCCGGATCCTCGAAATCCTCCACAAAGGCGCGGTTCAGCAGCACGATGCCGCCGGGCAGATGCAGGCTGCCGGGAATGCCGGAGCGCAGGACCGCCAGCTGCCGCACCCCGGTGCGCTGTGCCAGGGTCTTCAGGATCGGCGCCGCCTCCGGCGTGGCGCAGGCCGGGCCGGAGACCCGCTCGATCCGCCCCAAAAGCGCCTGGCCGATGGCCTTGCGCTTGATCTCAGGCACCACGCTGACCGCGTGGCGGGTGACGGCGCCGGGCAGCCACAGCACCAGCAGCGCCATCACCAGCGCCAGCATGCCCAGGATGCTGACCGCCCGCAGCCGCCCAGGCCGCGCGCGGGAGCGGCCGATGGCGTTCTGCACCCGGGAAATCGCCTCCAGCATGGCGGTTTCGTCCTCGGCGATTTCCAGCGTCTCGCCGGGGTCGCCATCGGGGTGGAACAGGGCAGGGAATTCTCCTGGATTGGCACGCTCCACCGCCGCCAGCGACCAATGCGCCAGCGGCCGGTCGTTCATGCTAGCAATCGTCAGCGTCGCATCGCCCAGCGAGATGATCACATCCCGCCGCTGCGCCTCAGGATCTGCGCGCCACAAGCCCGCAGCCTCCAGCCGCTCGAATTCCTTTAATGCCGTCATGCAGCCCGCCCGGCCCCCGTGATTATCATTGCCGCCAGATTAATCACATAAAACAGGGGCGGCAATTTGCTTTGCCGCCCCGGATCGCCTTCACAGCCGGAAATTACAGGTTCTTTGCGATTTTTCTCAGCTCGAACTTCTGGATCTTGCCGGTGGAGGTTTTGGGCAGCTCCTGAAACACCACTTTCTTCGGCGCCTTGAAGCCGGCCAGCGTCTCACGCGAGAAGGCGATCAGCGCCGCCTCGTCGGTGCTGGCGCCCGGCTTCAGCTCGACAAAGGCGCAAGGCACCTCGCCCCATTTCTCATCCGGCATCGCCGCGACCGCGGCCAGCAGCACATCAGGATGCGCCATCAGCACGCCCTCCACCTCGACAGAGGAGATGTTCTCGCCGCCGGAGATGATGATGTCCTTGGCGCGGTCCGCAATCTGGATATAGCCGTCGGGGTGCTGCACCGCGAGGTCGCCGGAGTTGAAATAGCCGCCCTTGAAGGCCTCGGCCGTGGCCTCCGGGTTCTTGAGGTACCCTTTCATCACCACATTGCCGCGCAGCGCAATCTCGCCCTGGCTCTGGCCGTCCATCGGCAGCACGTTGTGATCGCTGTCGCGCACAACCACCGGCTCCAGCATCGGCATCGCGACGCCCTGGCGGGATTTCTTGGCGGCAATGCCCGCCTTGTCCAGCCCGTCCCAGTCCCCCGCCTTCCAGTAGCATTCGGTGACATGGCCGAAGGTTTCGGTCAGCCCGTAGACATGGGTGATGTTAAAGCCGAGGTTTTCGATCTTCGACAGTGTCGCCGGGGCAGGCGGGGCGCCCGCGGTGAAGACCTCCACCGTGTGGCCGAAGGTGCGGCGTTCCTCGTCCAGCGCGTTGACCAGCATGTTCAGCACGATCGGCGCGCCGCCGAAATGGGTGACGCCCTCGTAATGGATGGCGTTGTAGATGTTCTGCGCGCTGATATCGCGGCAGCAGACCAGGGTGCCGCCGATCAGCGGCATCATCCAGGTGTGGTTCCAGCCATTGCAGTGGAACAGCGGCACGATGGTCAGATAGACCGGATGCAGCACCATCCGCCAGGACACCACCGTGCCCATGGTCATCAGATAGGCGCCGCGGTGGTGATAGACCACGCCCTTGGGCCGCCCGGTGGTGCCGGAGGTGTAGTTCAGCGCCAGGCTCTCCCATTCGTCTTCGGGCATGACCCACCGGAAGTCCGGATCGCCGCTGGCCAGCAGCGCCTCGTATTCCATGTGGCGGCCGGTGGCGTGCCAGCTTGCCTGATCATCAGCCACCTCGATCAGGACCGGGGCAGGGCCTTCCATCTCCTCCACCGCGGCCTCTGCCAGTTCCAGAAACTGCGGATCGACCAGCACCGCCTTGGCCCCGCCGTGCTCAAAGATATAGGCAACCGTGCCTACGTCCAGCCGGGTGTTGATGGTGTTCAGCACCGCACCGCAGGCCGGCACGCCGAAATGCGCCTCCGCCTGAGCGGGGATGTTCGGCAGCAAGGTCGCGACCACATCGCCGGGCTTCACCCCCAGCGTTGCCAGGCCGGAGGCCAGGCGGGTGCAGCGCTCATGATACTCGGCATAGGTCTTGCGGTGCTTGCCATAGCTGACCGCCAGATGGTCCGGAAACACCTGCGCCGCCCGCTGCAGATGCGACAGCGGCGTCAGCGGCACATAATTTGCGGCGGTCTTCTCCAGACCGGTTTCATCCGCCATCCACCCCATCAGTTTCCTCCCCTGAATCACTTTGGTGTCGCTTAGGGGACAGATATTGCGGAAAGTTGCGGGCAATGGGAAGGGTATGAAACAAACAGCAACCCTCAGCCATGAAGGCGGCAGCCAGGCCGCTGCTGCCCAGTGCATGCTGGCCGCCATGCTGATTATCGGCATCACAGACAATGCGGTGCCGCTGCTGGCGGAGACCATCGGGCTGGGCCAGTTCTACCTGCTGCGCACATTTGTCGCGCTGCCGTTCCTGTGGATGATGGCGCGCGCCGGGCTGGGCGGGCTCAGCCCCCGGAACTTTGGCGCGGTGCTGCTCAGGGCGGTGCTGGTGGCGGTGTCGATGGTGTTCTACTTCTCCGCGGTGGCGCTGATGCCGATTGCCCAGGCGCTGGCGGGGCTGTTCACCTCGCCGATCCTGATCGTGGTGATCTCCGTGCTGTTCCTGAGGATGCGGATCGGCTGGATCCGGATTGCCGCGGTGCTGTGCGGCTTTGCCGGCGTCCTGATGGTGCTGCAGCCGGACCCGGCCGCCTTTAACTGGCTGATCCTGGTGCCGGTGGCGGGCGGGCTGTTCTATGCGCTCGGCTCCCTGGCGACAGGTCTTTACTGCCAGGGCGAAAGCACGGTGGCGATGCTGTTTGTCTACCTGCTGGTGCAGGGGCTGCTGGGCGCGATGCTGCTGGCGGGGCTGGAGATCTGGCCGCAGGCCGTGCCCGCGGGTGCGGATGGCTTTGTCACCCGCGGCTGGGTCTGGCCGCTGTGGGAGGTTTCGCACTTGATCCTGCTGCAGGGCTGCGCCGCGGTCGCCGGCGTGTTCCTGATCACCAAGGCCTACCAGCTGGGCGAGGCGTCTTATGTCGCGGTCTTTGAATATTCAGTGATGATCGTCGGCCCCGGCGTTGCCTGGGCCTATTGGGGACAGGCGCTGAACATCTGGCAGATGCTGGGGATCGCACTGATCATCACCGCCGGGACCACCATCGCGCTGCGCTCAAGATAAAGGAGAGGGGCGCTGCCCCGCAGGTTAATGCTGGAAGAGGGGCGCTGCCCCGCAGGTTAATGTTAGAAGAGGGGCGCTGCCCCTCTTGGCCCCTCGGGGCCAATTCACCCCGGAGTATTTTCGAAAAGGTGAAAGGGCGGGCCGCGCTGCGCTTTCATCTTTCCCCAAATACTCCCGCCGGAGGCCTGCACCGCAAGGTGCAGATCTGCATTTCCATGTGCGGATCAATATCCTAGGGTCGGCGCATGATCCTGTCGCAAGGCCGCCAATACGTCTTTATTCATATCCCCAAGACCGGCGGCACCGCGCTGGCGCTGGCGCTGGAGGCGCGTGCCATGGCGGATGACATGATGCTGGGCGACACCCCCAAGGCGCTGAAGCGCCGCCGCCGCCTGCAGGGCGCGCAGGCGCGCGGACGGCTGTGGAAGCACTCCACCCTGGCCGATATCGACGGGCTGCTGCCGCAGGAACAGTTGCGCGGCCTGTTTGCTTTCACCCTGGTGCGCAATCCTTGGGACCGGGCGGTGAGCTATTACCACTGGCTGCAGACGCAGAGCTTCGATCATCCCGCCGTCGCCCTGGCGCAAAGCCTGGCGTTCCGCGCCTTCGTGCAGCATCCGCAGACCATCAGCGCCTTCCGGGCCAGCCCGGCGGCCTCCTACATGCGCCATGCCGACGGGACGGAGCAGTGCCAGCTTTATATCCGGCTGGAGCGGTTTCAAACCGATGCCCGGCCGCTGTTTGACCATCTCGGGTTTTCGCTGGAACTGCCCCGGGTCAATGAAAGCGGGCGGCAGCGGGACTGGCGGCCCTATTACGACGCGGCCGCGGCGGAGGCGGTGGCCAAAGCCTGCGCGCAGGATATCGCGCAATTTGAATACTCTTTTAACGATTCTCTCCTATCCCAATGACAGGAAACAGCGCCGGTTCTGCCGGTCCGGGGACCAATCCGGGGGCCGCAGGCAGATTGGCGCAGGGACGTGAACATTGACCGGATTTTACCGCATTTGCGCGCTGTTGCCGCCGCGGGTGAAGGCAGATCCGGAACGGGCCGAACGGGCGCGCTGCCCGGGCCGCAGGAAAGGAACGCGGATGCTGGACTGGCTTCTGAAACGCTCGCAGGTCTCGATGGGACGGGCCATGAACAGCGGGTTTCCCCTGATCCCCGTGGGGCAGGGCGGCTTCCTGGCAGGCACCCATGTGGCCTCCAGCCTGGGCTGGCGCCCGGTGGAGGCGCTGATGGCGGGCGACAAGGTGCTGACCTTCGATCACGGGATGCAGACCATCGTGGAACTGCAGCGCGAAACCATCCTGCCGGGCGAGGGGGAGCTGGAACCGGCCCGCTGCCCGCTGCTGGTGCCGCGTGATGCGCTGATGAACCGGGTGCCCTTGTGGCTGATGCCGGATCAGGGCGTGCTGCTGGAGAGCGAGCTGGTGGAGGACGCCCTGGGTGATCCTTTTGCGGTGGTGCCGGCCTGCGCGCTGGAGGGCTACCGCGGCATCCGCCGGATGCATCCGGGCGCGCAGCTGGATCTGGTCACGCCGCGGTTTGCCCAGGATCAGGTGATCTATCTGGAGGCCGGGATGCTGGGATTTTCCGCGGCCCCGCGCGACCTGATGTGCGGCCGGGTCTATCAGGAGGAAAGCGCCTACAGGGTGCTGCCGCCGGAAGAGGCGCGCGGGCTGGTGCTGTCGCTGATGGCCGAGGATGAGCACTGGACCGCGCCTGGTGCCGCACTGGCCGGGGCGGAGTACCAGCCGACGCTGAGCTGAGCCGCGCCAGATGGATGGAACAGAAAAACGGCCGGGGCAAAACCCCGGCCGTTTTGATTCTCAGATCTGCCGTCAGGCCGCCGCGGATTTTTCCGGGGCGAAACGGGTGTAGAAGCTCTGGCCCTTCTCCGCCATCTCGCGCAGCAGCGCCGGGCAGGAGAAGCGCTCGCCGAACTTCTCCGTCAGGCTGTCGCAGCGATCGGCGGCATAGGGCGTGCCCAGGATGTCGAGCCAGCTGAGCGGCCCGCCCGACCAGGGCGCGAAGCCCCAGGCCAGGATCGCGCCCACGTCACCCTCGCGGATGTCCATCAGCACGCCTTCCTCCAGCGCCCGCACCGCTTCCAGAACCTGCGCGAACATCAGCCGTTCCTGCACCTCGATCAGATCGGGCTGCTCTGCCGCCAGCGGGTATTTCTCCTGCAGGCCCTTCCAGTAACCGGCGCGCTTGCCCTTGTCGTCATACTCGAAGAAGCCGGCATTGGCCTTGCGCCCCAGACGGCCCTGGTCCTCCATCCAGAAGATCAGGTCATCCGCCGGGCTTTTCGGATAGGCATCGCCCATCGCCGCCTTGGTGGCGCGGGCAATCTTGGCGCCCAGATCAATCGAGGTCTCATCGGTCAGCTGCACCGGCCCGACCGGGAAGCCCAGCTGCCGCGCGGCGTTGTCGATCAGCACCGGGCTGACGCCCTCGGTGATCATCCGCATGCCTTCGTTGATGTAGGGGATGATGCAGCGGTTGGCGTAGAAGAAGCGCGCATCGTTGACCACGATCGGCGTCTTGCGGATCTGGCGCACGTAATCCAGCGCCTTGGCCACCGCACGGTCGCCGGTTTCCTTGCCCTTGATGATCTCCACCAGGAACATCTTCTCGACCGGCGAGAAGAAGTGGATGCCGATGAACTGCTCCGGACGGCTGGAGGCCTTGGCCAGCTCGGTGATCGGCAGGGTAGAGGTGTTGGAGGCAAAGATGCAGTCTTCGGGGATAACCGCCTCGACCTTTTGGGTCATCTCGGCCTTGACGCCCGGATCCTCGAACACCGCCTCGATGATCAGGTCGCAGCCCTTCAGAGCGTCCAGGTCCGGAGTCGCGGTGATCTGCGCCAGCAGCGCCTCTTTCTTCTCCTGGGTCGCCTTGCCGCGCTTGATGCCGGCGTCCATGTAGGCCGCGGAATAGGCCTTGCCCTTGTCGGCGGCGTCCTGGTCGCGGTCGATCAGCACCACTTCCATGCCGGCCTGGGCCGAGACCAGCGCGATGCCTGCGCCCATCATGCCGGCACCCAGCACGCCGATCTTCTTCACCGACTGGTCCGGCACGCCGGCGGGCCGCACCGCGCCTTTTTCCAGCGCCTGCTTGTTCAGGAACAGGCTGCGGATCATCGCCGAGGACGACGGGTTCATCAGCACATTGGTGAACCAGCGCGCTTCGATCTTCAGCGCGGTATCGAAATCGACCAGCGCGCCCTCATAGATCGACGACAGCAGCGCCTTGGCCGCCGGGAAGGCGCCCTGGGTCTTGCCATGCACCATCGCGGAGGCGCCAACAAAGGTCATGAAGCCAGCGGGGTGATAGGGCGCACCGCCCGGCATCTTGTAGCCCTTGGCGTCCCAAGGCTTGACCAGGTCGGCATCCTTGGCGTTCAGCACCCATTCCTTGGCCGCGGCCAGCGGATCCTCAGACACCGCGTCGATCAGCTGCGCGCCCTTGGCCTTCTTCGGGTCCATCATCTTGCCTTCCAGCAGCACCGGCGCCGCTGCCATCGCGCCCACCATGCGGGAGTACCGCGTGGTGCCGCCGCCGCCGGGGAAGATGCCGATCATGATTTCCGGCAGGCCAATCTTGGCCTTCGGGTTGTCGGTCATCACCCGGTGGTGGCAGGCCAGCGCAATCTCGGTGCCGATACCGGCGCAGGTGCCGTTGATCGCACAGGCCACCGGCTTGCCGCCCTTCTTGGTCTTGGGGTCCATGCCCGCCAGCTCCAGCTTGCGCAGGATGCGGTGGCCGCTCATGGTGAAGTCGAACAGGCCCTGGGCCGGGTTCTCGCCCGACTCCTCGCGGATGGTGGCCAGCACGTTCAGGTCCATGCCGCCGGCAAAGTCCTTCTTGCCGCTGGTGATCACGATGCCCTTCACGGCCTCGTCTGCCAGCGCCCGGTCCACGTATTCCTCAACCAGGCCAAAGGCCTCGCGGGTGAGGACGTTCATGGACTTGCCTTCGGCGTCCCAGGTGATGATTGCGACGCCGTCTGCGTCCACGTTGTATTTGAAATCGCTCATGTATCTTCTCCAGTCTGGTCAGCCGTCAGCGGGCTGCCGTCCTTACGGGTGAAGGTGAACTGCCCTCCGGCAAATTTCACCATCATGTCCATATCGCTGTAATAGCCGGTCTCGGTCGAAGTGCGGGTCCCTACCACCAGAAACGCCGCGGGCTTGTCCGAACGGTTCACCAGGTGGTGGCCGTTCGCCTCGCCCGCCGGAAAGGCGGCGCAATCGCCGGGCTGCATTTCATGCGCACCCTGATCGTCGATCAGGGTGCAGATGCCCTCGGTCACCATCACGAACTCGTCCTGCTCCATGTGGTAATGGCGCAGCGACGACATCGCGCCCGGCTCCAGCCGCACGATGTTGACGCCGAACTGGCTGAGCCCGCCCGGATCCCCCAGCGGCTGGACGCTGCGGCCCTTGCAGGCCTCCGCCAGCTTGCCGGGGTAACCCGATCCGGTCCGCCAGGGCAGTTGGGATAGGTCCAGCTTCGGCATCAGACCCGCTCGATGATCGTTGCGGCGCCCATGCCCGAAGCGATGCACAGGGTGGCGAGGCCGGTTTGCTTGTCCTGACGCTCCAGTTCATCCAGCAGGGTGCCGATGATGATCGCGCCGGTGGCGCCCAGCGGGTGGCCCATGGCGATGGAGCCGCCGTTGACGTTGACCAGCTCCGGATCGACGTCAAACGCCTGCTGGAAGCGCAGCACGACCGAGGCGAAGGCCTCGTTCACCTCAAACAGGTCGATGTCGCCGATCTGCATGCCGTTGTCGGCCAGGATCTTTTCGGTCACCGGCACCGGGCCGGTCAGCATGATGGTCGGATCGGTGCCGATCTTGGCGGTCGCCTTGATCCGCGCGCGCGGCTTCAGGCCGTGCTTCTCGCCGAACGCCTTGTTGCCGATCAGCAGCGCCGCAGCGCCATCCACGATGCCGGAGGAGTTGCCCGCATGGTGGATATGGTTGATCCGCTCCAGATGCGGGTATTTCAGCATGGCGACCTTATCAAAGCCCGGCATCTGCTCGCCCATCATCTGGAACGCGGGGTTCAGCGAGCCGAGCGTCTGCATGTCGGTGCCGGGGCGCATGTATTCGTCATGGCTCAGGATCGGCAGGCCGTTCTGGTCCTTGACGGTGATCACCGACTTCTCGAACCGCTTCTCTTCCCACGCTTTGGCGGCACGGCGCTGCGATTCCATCGCCAATGCGTCCGCCTGATCGCGGGTAAAGCCGTATTCGGTTGCGATGATGTCGGCGGAGATGCCCTGCGGCACGAAATAGGTTTCCATCGCGAGGCTCGGATCAACCGCAATTGCCGCGCCGTCGCTGCCCATGGCCACCCGGCCCATCATCTCCACGCCGCCAGCGATATAGGCATCGCCCGCGCCGCCCTTCACCTGGTTCGCCGCCAGGTTCACCGCTTCCATGCCGGAGGCGCAGAAACGGTTGATGGCGAGGCCCGGGATGCGCTCATCCAGGTCCGAGGCCAGAACCGCCGAGCGCGCCAGGCAGCCGCCCTGTTCCATCACCTGGGTCACGTTGCCCCAGATCACGTCCTCGACCGCGTGGCCTTCCAGGTTGTTGCGCTCCTTGATCGCGTTCAGCGTCAGGGCGGACAGGCGGACCGAGGTCACCTCATGCAAGGAGCCGTCCTTGCGTCCCTTGCCGCGCGGGGTGCGCAGCGCGTCATAGATATATGCGTCTGTCATCGTGCTCTCCTCAGGCCCGGTCCGACGGGTTGCCGGGCATCAAGTCATAGGGGTGTTTCCAGCCGGGCAGGGCGCTGATGCGGTCCAGCCAGGCGTCGATATGGGGCCAATCGGCCCGGTCGAAGCCAAATGGCTCCGGGTAAAGCAGGTAGCCGCAGCAGGTCAGATCGGCGTTGGTGAGACCATCGGCCACGATCCACTCGCGGCCCTGCAAATGGGTGTTCAGGGTGCTGAAGGCAGCCTTCAGCCTTCCTTGCATGAAGGTGATCACCTCCTGCGGGCGCTTGTCCTCGGGGATGAAATTCATCAGGAAACGGGTCATGCCAGCCTGGCTGGACAGTTTGTGGTTGTCCCACAGGATCCAGCGCAGGACTTCGTACTTGTCCTCCGGGCGGCCTGCGAACTTGCCGGTCTTGTCGCTGATATACTGCTGGATCACCCCGGACTGCGACAGCCGCACATCACCGTCCACCAGCACCGGCGCCTCCGCCATCACGTTGAGGCCGCGGTAGTCGTCGCTGCGGTGCGCGCCGCCGAAGAAATCGACAAACACCGGCTCCCAGGCCAGGCCCGACAGCTCCAGCGCCAGCGCCGCCTTATAGGAATGGCCGCTTTCGCCGAAGCAATGCAGTTTGAGTGTCATATGTTGCTCCCTGTGTCTGCTGGCGGAGCGGGGGTTTCACACCCCCGCACCCCGGTGGAGTATTTTTGGAAAGATGATGGGGCGTTAACCTGCGTCCTTGCGCGGCGTGCTACCTTGGTCCTGCGGCACAGGCTGGAGAGCCGATGGCCGTGAAAGGTGAAGACGTCCCTGCCCATTTGGCGAAGGCTTGGGGGCAGGGACACTGCCCTTGCTTCATCTTTCCCCAAATACTCACATTCCATCATCGGCCTCCCGCGGTGCCGCCGCGGCCCCTGCGGTTACAGCGACCGCGCAATCAGCTCCTTCATGATCTCATTGGTGCCGCCGTAGATCCGCTGCACCCGGGCGTCAGCCCACATCTCGCCCACGGCGTATTCCTGCATATAGCCGTAGCCGCCGTGCAGCTGCAGGCATTCGTCCAGCACTTCGCCCTGGGTGTCGGTGATCCAGTATTTCGCCATGGCCGCCTTCTCGACGCTCAAGCGGCCCTCCAGGTGCTCGGCAATGCACTCATCCAGGAAAGCGCGTGCGACCTTGGTCTTGGTCAGGCATTCGGCCAGCTTGAAGCGGGTGTTCTGGAATTGCAGGATCGGGCCGCCAAAGGCCTCGCGTTCCTTGCAGTAGGCCACGGTGCGCTCCACCGCGCCTTCCATCGCGCCGACCGCGCCGCAGGCGATGATCAGCCGCTCCTGCGGCAGCTGCTGCATCATCTGGTAGAAGCCCTGGCCCTCGGCGCCGCCGAGGATGTTTTCCGGCGGGATCTCCACATCGCTGAAGAACAGCTCCGAGGTGTCCGCCGCATGGCAGCCGATCTTGTCGAGGTTGCGGCCGCGGCTGAAGCCCGCGGCGCCGTCGGTTTCCACCGCCACCAGCGAGACGCCCTTGGCGCCCGCGGCCGGGTCGGTCTTGGCCGCCACCAGGATCAGGTTGGCGTGCTGGCCGTTGGTGATGAAGGTCTTTTGCCCGGACAGCCGGTAGGCGTTGCCGTCCTTCACCGCCTTGGTCTTGATCGCCTGCACGTCGGAGCCGGTCGAAGGCTCGGTCATCGCCAGCGCGCCGACCAGCTCGCCGGTCACCATCTTCGGCAGCCAGCGCTGTTTCTGCTCTTCGGTGCCGTAGGCCAGGATGTAATGCGCCACGATGCCCGAATGGATGCCGTGGCCCCAGCTGGCCAGATTGGCGCGGCTGCCTTCCATCAGGATCACCGCCTCATGGCCGAAATCGCCGCCCGCGCCGCCGTAGGCCTCGGGCACCGATGGGCACAGCAGGCCCAGCTCGCCGGCCTCTTGCCAGGTCCCGCGGTCCATCATGCCCTGCTTGCGCCAGGTCTCGAATTTGGGCGCCCATTCATTGGTGATGAACTGGGCCGTCATTTCGGCAAGCATCTGGTGCTCTTCCGTCATCCATGCGGACTGCGTGGTGGTCATTTCTCTCCCCTTGGCCGTGTTCGGGCCTACTTCTTGCGCGCCTCCAGCTCGGCGTTGAACAGCCGCAGCCGGTGGGTCAGGTTTTCTTGGTCTGTCACACTGTCGAAATGCTCGAACAGGAATGACAGCGCTTCTCCCTCGTCCAGCCCCGCCTCCCGGGCAAATTTCCTGAGCTTGCGGTAGCCGTCCTCGGTCATCGCGACGGGGAAGCGGCGGGTCAGGCGGAAGCGTTTCGGCATATGCGGGTCCTTTGCATGTCAAGGCACCGGCCGGGGCTGTATCGGGCGCCCCGCGATGGGGCGCCCTCAGGCGTCAGAAGGCGTCTGCGTCCAGCGCCATCACTGTCTCCGCGCCGCTTTCGATGCGGGCCAGGTGCAGTTTGGTCGCGGGCAGCCGCCGTGCCATATAGTACCGGCCGGTTGCGAGTTTCGTCTCATAGAACGCCGCGTCACCGGCCCCCGCGTCAAGCGCTTCCTGCGCCGCCTTGCCCATCCGGGCCCACATCAGGCCCAGGCACACGTGGCCGAACAGGTGCATGAAGTCATAAGAACCCGCCAGCGCCTGATTGGGGTCCTTCATGCCGCTTTGCATGAAGAACATGCCGGCCGCCTGCAGATCCTTGGAGGCCGCCTGCAGGGGCTTGATGAAGTCCTTGGTGAAATCTTCCGAGACGTCTTTGTTCTCCTGGCAGAAGCTCTTCACCATGTCGAAGAACGCCAGAACGTATTTGCCGCCGTGCTGGCCCAGCTTGCGGCCCACCAGGTCCAGCGCCTGCACGCCGTTTGCGCCCTCGTAGATCATCGCGATGCGGGCGTCGCGGGTGTATTGCGACATGCCCCATTCCTCGATGTAGCCATGGCCGCCATAGACCTGCTGCGCCTGCACGGTCATGTCATAGCCCTGGTCGGTCAGGAAGCCCTTGATCACCGGCGTCATCAGCGAGATCAGGCCGTCGGCATCCTTGTCGCCGGCGCGGTGTGCCTGGTCGATCAGGGTGGCGCCCCACAGCAGGAACGCGCGCGCGCCTTCGGCAAAGCTTTTCTGATCCATCAGCGAGCGGCGGATGTCGGGGTGCACGATCAGCGGATCGGCCGGGCCGTCCGGGTTCTTGGCACCGGTCACGTCGCGGCCCTGCAGACGGTCCTTGGCGTATTCCAGCGCGTTCTGATAGGCGGCCTCGGCCTGCGCCAGGCCCTGCATGCCGACGCCCACACGCGCCTCGTTCATCATGGTGAACATGGCGCGCATGCCCTTGTGCTCTTCGCCCAAGAGCCAGCCCACCGCACCGTCATAGTTCATCACGCAGGTGGAGTTGCCGTGGATGCCCATCTTCTCTTCGATCTTGCCGACCGAAACGCCGTTGCGCTCACCCAGGGAGCCGTCCTCGTTCACCAGGAACTTCGGCACGATGAACAGGGACACACCCTTGATGCCCTCGGGGCCGCCGGGGATCTTGGCCAGCACCAGGTGCACGATGTTTTCCGCCATGTCGTGATCGCCGGAGGAGATGAAGATCTTCTGGCCGGAGATGCGGAAGCTGCCGTCATCCTGCGGTTCCGCCTTGGTGCGCATCAGGCCCAGGTCGGTGCCGCAATGCGGTTCAGTCAGGTTCATGGTGCCGGTCCACTGGCAGCTGACCATATTCGGCAGATAAGTTGCCTTCTGCTCGTCGGTGCCATGCGCCAGGATCGCCGAGGCCGCGCCATGGGTCAGGCCCTGGTACATGGTGAAGGCCTGGTTGGCGGCCGAGAAGAACTCGCCCACCGCGGTGCCGATCACATAAGGCATGTTCTGGCCGCCGAACTCTTCCGGCATGTCGATGCCCGGCCAGCCGCCTTCCTTGACCTGCTCAAAGGCGTCCTTGAACCCTTTGGGGGTGTAGACCACCCCGTTTTCCAGGCGGCAGCCTTCCTGATCGCCCACCACGTTCAGCGGGTGCAGCACTTCGCTGGCGATCTTGCCTGCTTCCTCCAGCACGGCGCCGGTGAAATCCGGCTCCAGTTCGGGGTAGCCGGGGATATCCTGGGCTGAGACCTTCAGGACATCATGCAGAATAAACTGGGCGTCTTTTGCGGGGGCTGTATAAGAAGGCATTAGGGTCCTCTTCGGGGGTCTTGTTGGACTTGATCAGGTGCCGGGCAGGCCGGCAGACGGGGCAGGGCGGCTGCTTATTCGGCAGCCTTTTTCTGGGCCCGCATTGAGGCGATCATCTTTTCACCCCAGGCGAGCTGGTCTTTCAGATCCTCGATGGCCTCGGTCAGCT
Organism: Leisingera sp. UBA4491; assembly: GCF_002388965.1. Lineage (NCBI taxonomy): Bacteria > Pseudomonadati > Pseudomonadota > Alphaproteobacteria > Rhodobacterales > Roseobacteraceae > Leisingera > Leisingera sp. UBA4491. Next base: position 29,326 of record NZ_DGNN01000010.1, read on the forward strand.
CCTCGCGCTGGCGCTCCATGTCGTCGAGCCGGTCCTTGGCAATCTCGAATGTCTTGGTCAGCTGAGTCACCTGCTGGTCGCCGACATGGTACAGGTCCAGCAGCTGGCGGATTTCCTCCAGGCTGAACCCGAACCGCTTGCCGCGCAGAATCAGCTTCAGGCGGGCCCGGTCGCGCTTGGTGAACAGCCGCTTCTGGCCGTCGCGGATCGGGAACAGCAGTTCCTTGGCTTCGTAGAACCGCAGGGTGCGGGGCGTCACGTCAAAGGCCTCGCACATCTCGCGGATGGTCATGGTTTCTTCGGTCATCGTCGTCACTCTTACGGCTTGGTGCAGCACCAAGCTGGTCGCAGTTCGCGTTTCGATCAAGACTGACTTTACGTTTACGTAAGTTGTACGTTGCGTCACTTTGAGCGCGGCAGTAGTTCGCAAAACGAACATAATGTGACGTAACGTAGCGCTCGGGGGAAGGGGCATCAGGCCGCGTCCCCCGGCGGCCGGCAGGGCGGAAGGGGCGAATCTGCTGATCCGGATTCCCGCAAGCCGCGGGCGGCACCGCGCGGCACACCGGGCCGCCCCGCCAGGAGAGTGGCAGGGCTGCACCCGCGCGCAGGCGCGTGGCGGCTGAAAAATTTTCAAGAATTTGCAGGCGGCTGGCAGGTTTGCTGCGCCCTGCCAGACAGTGCAGCGCCAGTGCGCCGGCGCCGCGGGGGCTACTTCAGCAGTGCCTTGGTGCTGGCGCGCAGGGCGCTCAGCTCTTCAATGGCTTCGTTGATCTGTTCGCGCTGCTTTTCCAGCTCCGCCAGCTGGCGGTCGGCCATTTCCATAAAGGCGTGGTTCTGGGCGTCGTTGCCCTCTTCCTCATAGATCAGCAGCCACTGGCGGATCTCTTCCAGCTGAAAACCGAACTTGCGCCCGCGCAGGATCAGCTTCATCCGGGCACGCTCCCGCGCACCGTAATAGCGCGAGCGGCCCTCGCGGTCCGGCTGCAGCAATTCGATGTATTCATAATAGCGCAGCGTCCGCGGTGTCACGTCGAACTCAGCGCACATTTCCTTGAATGACAATTTGTTGTCGGTCATCCGTCTTCTCCCTTGGCGGGAACCTATGCACTTGCAGCGAACAGTGCAACCTCCGTGGCGGCACACTTGCGCTTTCGCCGGGCCGCAGCCAAAGATAGGGCAGAGATTTCAAAGGGACAGCCCCATGGCCGACAAGACCCAGCTCGCACGCCAGTTCATCGAAGCCATTCCCCATGCCAAGCAACTGGGCATGAAGCTGACGGAGATCGGCGACGGCACCGCAGAGATCCGGATGGCCTATGACGAAAAGCTGATCGGCGACCCGGCGACCGGGGTGATTCACGGCGGCGCGGTCTCAGCCCTGATGGACACATGCTGCGGCGCGGCGGTGATGAGCCACCCCTCGGCCCCCGGCGGCACCGCCACCATCGACCTGCGCATCGACTACATGCGGCCCGCCACGCCGGGCCAGGCAATCACCACCCGCGCCACCTGCCACCACATCACCCGCTCCGTCGCCTTTGTCCGCGCCGTGGCGATGGATGAGGACGCGGACCGTCCCGTGGCCACCGCCGCAGGCGCCTTTACCGTGGAGAAGAAGTTTTGAGCCGCCCCCGTCCCGAACCGATCCAGGTGGTCAAGCAGCGCCGCGATGCCGCGCTGTCGGCACTGGTGGATTCGGTGCCCTACATCCGCTTTCTGAACGTGACCTTCGACCGCCGCGGCGATGAGCTGACGGCGCAGCTGAACTTCGAGGACAAGCTGATCGGCAACCCGTTTCTGCCGGCCATCCACGGCGGCGTGACCGCGGCGTTCCTGGAGATCACGGCGATGATCACGCTCAACTGGTCGTTTCTGTGGCCGCGCATCGAATCCGGCGATCTGGACCCGGCCGAGATGGCCAAGGGCAACCTGCCGCGCCAGCCCAAGACCATCGACTTCACCGTCGACTACCTGCGCTCCGGCCTGCCGCGCGATGCCTATGCCCGCGCCCGGGTGAACCGTTCGGGGCGCCGCTATGCCTCGGTGCATGTGGAGGCCTGGCAGGACCACAAGGACAAGCTGTTTGCCCAGGCCACCGGCCATTTCCTGATGCCGCAGGACGCAAGCGGCGAAGGCTGATTTCATGACTAGCGCCGACACCGGGATCACCCACGCCCGGGTGCTCAGGATCGCCTTGCCGATTGTCCTGTCCAATGCCACCGTGCCCATCCTGGGCGCGGTTGACACCGGCGTGGTCGGCCAGATGGGGCAGGCCGCACCGATCGGCGCCGTCGGCATCGGCGCGGCGATCCTGGCGGCGGTGTACTGGATCTTCGGCTTCCTGCGCATGGGCACCACCGGCATGGCCGCTCAGGCGCGCGGGGCCGGGGACTGGGCCGAAACCGGAGCCCTGCTGATGCGCGGGCTGCTTCTGGGTTTTGCCGCAGGGGCTGTCTTTGTCATTACCCAAGCGGGCGTGTTCTGGGGCGCCTTTGCGCTGGCGCCTGCCAGTCCCGAGGTCGAAAGCCTGGCCCGCGCCTATCTGGAAATCCGCATCTGGGGCGCGCCCGCCACCATTGCGCTTTATGCCGTGACCGGCTGGCTGATCGCGGTGGAGCGCACCCGCGGCGTGTTTCTGCTGCAGGTCTGGATGAACGGGCTGAACATCGTGCTGGACCTGTGGTTCGTGCTGGGCTTCGGCTGGGGCGTCGAAGGAGTGGCCCTGGCCACGCTGATTGCCGAATGGACCGGGCTGGCGCTGGGGCTGTACCTGTGCCGCGATGCCTTTGCGGGCGAGCAGTGGCGCGACTGGGCGCGGGTGTTTGACGCGGCGCGGCTCAAGCGGATGGTGCAGGTGAATGGCGACATCATGGTGCGCTCGGTGCTGCTGACGGGGTCTTTCACTACTTTCCTGTTCATCAGCTCCGGCGTCGGCGACGTGAACCTGGCCGCCAACCAGATCCTGCTGCAGTTCCTGTCGGTCACTGCCTTTGCGCTCGACGGCTTTGCCTTTGCCGCCGAAGCCCTGGTGGGCGGGGCGGTCGGCGCCCGCGCCCGCGCCCGGCTGCGCCGGGCAGCGGTGATTGCCGCGCAATGGAGCACTGGCGGCGCGCTGCTGCTGGGGGCGGGGTTTGCCTTGGCCGGGCCTGCGGTGATCGACCTGATGGCCACCGCGCCCGAGGTGCGCGACGCGGGCCGTGCCTATTTGCTATGGGTGGTGCTGGCGCCGGTGCTGAGTGTTGCGAGCTACATGTTTGACGGCATCTATATCGGCGCCACCTGGACCCGCGAGATGCGCCGGGCGATGGTGCAGGCGGTCGGCGTCTACGTGCTGGCGCTGCTGGTGCTGGTGCCGGTGTTCGGCAATCACGGGCTTTGGGCGTCGCTGATGGTGCTGAACATCGCCCGCGGAGTGACCCTGGGCCTGCGCTATCCGCGGCTGGAGGCCCAGGTGGAGGCCTGAGCCGCCCGGAATTCCGCGGGAATTCCGGCCCGTTTTCCGGCGCGGAAAACAGGCGCTCCGCGCCAAAAAATCCTCGCAGGATTTTTGGCCGTTTCCCGCGCCGGGAAACGGTTACAGCAGCGCCTCAACCGCCTCGGTGGGCCGCCCGATCACAGCCTGGCCGTCCTTGATCGCAATCGGCCGCTCGATCAGGACCGGATGCGCGGCCATCGCCGCCAGCAGATCTTCCTCGGCGCTGTCCTTGCTCAGGCCCAGGTCCTTGAAGACCTTCTCGCCCGTCCGCATCATCTGAACCGCAGAAACGCCAAGCGCCGCCTGCACCGCCTTGATCTCCGCGACCGAAGGCGCATCCTGCAGGTAGAGCCGCACCTGCACGTCAGCGCCGCGTTCTTCCAGCAGCGCCAGACCTGCGCGGGATTTCGAACAGCGGGGGTTATGCCAGTAGGTGATCACAGCCAGTCCTTCCGTTTTGTTCCAACCGCTTGCGCCACATTGTCAAACCCGTCGCGGGCCAGCAATTCATCCAGACCGCGGGCAATGTCACCGGCCAGCGACAGCCCGCCATAGACCATGGCAGTGTAGAACTGCACGGCGCTGGCCCCGGCGCAGATCTTGGCATAGGCCTGCTCCGCGGTGCTGATGCCGCCGACACCGACCAGCGGCACGGTGCCGTCCAGAAGCTCCGACAGCTGCGCCAGAACCCGGGTGGATTTCTCAAACAGCGGCGCGCCGGACAACCCGCCGGCCTCATCCCTGTGGGCGCTGTGCAAACCGTCGCGCGACAGGGTGGTGTTGGTGGCAATCACCGCGTCGATGCCGGTTTCCACGGCGACGGCGGCGATGTCCTCGATCCCTGCACGGTCCAGATCCGGGGCGATCTTCAGGAACACCGGCACCCGTCGGCTGAGGCTGTTGCGGGTTTCAATGACGCCCGCCAGCAGCGCCGACAGTGCCGCCTTGCCCTGCAGGTCGCGCAGCTTCTCGGTGTTCGGGGAGGACACGTTGACCGTGGCGAAATCCAGATGCGCGCCGCAATGGGCCAGCACCTTGGCAAAATCCGCAGCGCGGTCGGCGCTGTCCTTGTTGGCGCCGAGGTTCAGCCCGATGACCGCATCGCTGGGCCGCTGCGACAGGCGCATGCCGATCGCCTCCATGCCCTCGTTGTTGAAGCCGAAACGGTTGATTGCCGCCTTGTCTTCGGTCAGGCGGAACAGGCGCGGCTTGGGGTTGCCGGGCTGCGGGCGCGGGGTGGCGGCGCCAACCTCGATGAAGCCAAAGCCGGACCTCGCCAGCGGCGCCAGCGCCTCGGCGTTCTTGTCATATCCTGCGGCGAGGCCCACCGGGTTCGGCAGCTCGATCCCCGCCAGCGTGGTCCTGAGCCGGGCAGAGGTGACCGGGCCGGGGGCCGGGGCCAGACCCATGGTCAGCGCCTTGATCGACAGCCCGTGCGCGGCCTCCGGATCAATCCGGTGCATTGCCGCCAGGGCCAGCTTCTCCGTCAGCTTCATGCCATCTCCTCGGGGAACTGATGCACGCCTTCCGCCAGCGGCAGCGGCTTGGCCCAGACCACATCGCTCATGCGGATATTGCGGTAAAGATGCGGGAACTCGGCGCCGCCGCGTGACACTTCCCATTTCAAATCGCCGCCCATCGCTTCCGCATCGCAGGCCAACAGGGTCAGCCCCTCGGCGCCGGCAAAGTGCTTGGCCGCGGTTTCCGCCGCCTGGGTGGCGGTGGAGAAATGGACGTAGCCGTCCGCAACATCAATCGGCGCGCCGGGCGTTTCGCCCTCGGCCTGCAGCGCGGCCCATTCGTCCGCCCGGAAAATCTTGTAAATCAGCATGAGCGCCTGATGCCCTGCGATTGCAGCGGAATCAAGGGGGATTGGAGGCGGGGCGGCTGGTCACGCTGACGCAAGGGGAGGCGGCAGGCCGGCTTTTCCCCTTTGACCGGCGCGGGCTTTGGGCGCAGGCTCTCTCTAAAACAGAACAACGGGAGCGCTCCTCATGATTGCACGCATTCTCACGTCGGTTGCAGCCCTGGCCCTGACCGCCGGTGCAGCGGCGGCCGAGTACAGGCTGACCATCCTGCACACCAACGACTTTCATTCGCGGTTTGAGCCGATCAACAAATACGACAGCACCTGCGATGCCGAGGATCAGGCCGAGGGGAAGTGTTTCGGCGGCACCGCGCGGCTGGTGACAGCGATTGCGGACGCGCGGGCGCGGGCGGAGAATGCGATCCTTGTCGATGGCGGCGACCAGTTCCAGGGCTCGTTGTTCTATACCTATTACAAGGGCAAGGCCGCGGCGGAGTTCATGACCAAGCTGGGCTATGACGGGATGACCGTCGGCAACCATGAATTCGACGACGGGCCGGAGGTTCTGCGCGGCTTCATGGATGCGGTGGGGTTTCCGGTGCTGATGTCCAATGCGGATGTGTCCGCGGAACCGGCGCTGGCGGATGTGCTGAAGAAATCCACCGTGATCGAGCGCGGCGGCGAGAAGATCGGCCTGATCGGCCTGACACCGGAGGACACGCATGAACTGGCAAGCCCCGGCAAGAACGTGCAGTTCTCCGACCCCGTGGCGGCGGTGCAGGCGGAGGTGGACCGGCTGACCGCCGACGGGGTGAACAAGATCGTGGTCCTCAGCCACTCCGGCTATGGCGTCGACCAGCGGGTGGCGGCGGAGACCACAGGGGTGGATGTGATCGTGGGCGGGCATTCGAACACCTATCTGTCCAACACCTCGGACAAGGCTGTTGGACCGTATCCGACCGTGGTGAACGGGGTGCAGATCGTGCAGGCCTATGCCTATGGCAAGTTCCTGGGCGAGCTGAACGTGACCTTCGACGACGCGGGCAATGTGATCCGCGCGGACGGCGAGCCCCTGATTATGGATGCCGCCGTCAGTGAAGATGCGGCCACGCTGGACCGGATCGCGGAACTGGCGCAGCCGCTGGACGAGATCCGCAACAAGGTGGTTGCTGAAGCGGCGGAACCCATCGACGGCAGCCGCGATGTCTGCCGCGTGCAGGAGTGCCAGATGGGCAATCTGGTGGCCGATGCGATGCTGGACCGGGTCAAAGATCAGGGCGTGACCATTGCCATCGCGAACTCCGGCGGCATCCGGGCCAGCCTGGATGCGGGCGAAGTCACGATGGGCGAGGTGCTGACCATCCTGCCGTTCCAGAACACGCTGTCGACCTTTGAGATTGACGGCAAGACGCTGGTCGAGGCGCTGGAGAACGGTGTCAGCCAGGTGGAGGACGTCAAGGGCCGCTTCCCGCAGGTGGCGGGGCTGACATTCAGCTGGGATGCTTCTGTGGCTCCGAACGCGGGCCGGGTCAAGGAGGTGCTGGTGGCGGAGGGCGCGGGTTTTGTGCCGATTGATCCGGCCAAGACCTATGTGGTGGTGACCAACGACTACGTCCGCAACGGCGGCGACGGCTATGCGATGTTCGAAGGCGACGACAAGAACGCCTATGACTTCGGCCCCGACCTGGCGGATGTGCTGGCGGAGTATCTGGCGGCGCAAGGCCCCTATACTCCCTATACCGACGGGCGGATTGCGCTGGTGAAATAGGCCGCGGCGCATAGGTCCGGACCGGACCCAATGTTTCGCGCGCGAAACATTCGGGCAGGAGGGCTGCCGCATTAATTTTAGCGACTGGTAACCTTCGCCGGCCCTTCGTTAACGGGCTGGCGGGGGCTTTCGCACGGTCAGAACGCGTGGCAGAATACGGCCATGGACCACCCGCTGATCGACCTCATCAATGCCCGGATCGAAGCCGCCGAGAAGGACGGCGCCTTTTATAATCTGCAGGGCGCGGGCAAGCCGCTGCCGCAATGCGACGACCCGGAGAATGCGCTGGTCAACCGGCTGGTGCGTGAGAGCGGCGGGGTGCCGGAGTTCGTCAGCCTGTCGCGCGAGTTGCAGCGCTTGCGGGCGGAGCTGCAGGAGACCGGCGACCGCAGCCGCCGGCAGGAGATCCTGAAAGAGATGTCGATGATGGATGCGCGGATTGAGATCGCGCGCAAGGCCTACACCAAGTAGCCGCCGTTACCCTTTGATTTCCGGCCAGATTTCCGGATCCAGCCCGCCAATGAAGGGCGCCAGGACATCGGCGTATTTCTCCCATTTGCCGATCGAGCGGGTGTGCGCAGTCTGCCTTACCTGGGTGTTCGACAGCGTCAGAACCTGGCCCTCGTGCCGTTCCGGGTGGGCCATGTCCTCGACCCACTCCAGTCCGCAGAAGTCCGCGAGCTTGCGGCTTTCGCCCTCGATATCAGACACGAAGTCTTCGTAGCGCAGGTCATAGATCCGGCCCGGCATCACCTGCCGCCAGTGCTGCATCAGCCGGCCATAGAGGTTGAAGCGGTGCGCCATGGCCTTCAAATCATAGGCATAGGTGAGCGAGCTGCCGGAGAAATAGCCGCGCCAGATCGACAGCGCCACGTCGCGCGGGTCGCGGCAAAGATGAACAAACCGTGCATCCGGGTAGGCGGTGCCAAGGTGGCCCAGCAGACGGTAATTGTCGGGCATCTTATCGACATAGGCCGCCGTGCCTTCGGGCATATCGGGCAGGCGGCTGATGTCCTCGGCCACGAAATTGCGGGCGGCCTCGGGCGTGAAGTCCTGATCCCTGTCCAGATAGGGATACAGCAGGAAGGCCGGCACGCCGCGTTCGCCCAGCGGGAACACATCGGGGTGCAGGCCGATCACGGTTTCCGTGAGGGTGGTGCCGGAGCGCGGCATCCCCACCACATAGATCGGGCGCGGGCCGTCCGGCGCGGTGTCCACCGGGGTGACCGCCTCCGGGAAGGCGGCCATGATGCGGGTGAACTGGCGCTCGCTTTCCTCGTAGTCATAGGGCGTCTGGGCGGCCATGCAGGCGTTCGCCTCGTCGTTATGGGCGGCGAAGGCCTCCTTGTCGCCGGCCTGATCGGCAATACGGGCGAGGGCGAAACTGGCGTTGGCGCGGTCGAGGGAGCGGGGCGCGGCGGATTTCAGTGCCTTCTGCGCGATGGGGAGCAGCTCCACGTTCTGCTCGCGGCTGCTGATGCGGGCCAGCATCTCCAGCACCTGGGTGTCCTTGGGGTCCAGTTCCAGCAATGCCAGGCAGTGTTCGCGCGCGGCGGCGGTTGCGCCGTTGGAAATCAGCTGGCTGGCTAGGCGCCGGCGCGCCTCCACGTTCTGGGGGGCCACGGCAACCGCTTTTTGGGCGGCCTCGGTGGCCTCGTCCTGGCGCATCAGCCGGGCGAGCAGCAGGCTGGCGTTCTGCAACGCGTCGGCGTCGTTGGGGTTCACCTTGAGCGCGGCCTGATAGTCCGCCAGCGTCGCCTTTTCATCGCCCAGCGTGTTCCAAGCGGTGGCGCGCAGCCGCAGCATCCGCGGCTGGCGCGGGTCGCGGGCCAGCGCGGCGGTGGCGGTTTCGATCGCGGCCTCGGCGTCGTTCATCACCAGATGCGCCTGCGCCTGCAGATAGAGTGCCGCCTGATCGCCGGGCTGGTCCTTCAGCACCCGCTCCAGCAGCTTCATTGCCGGTTCGCCCTGCTGCAGGAACAAAAGCGTCTGCGCCAGGTTCTTGCGGGCGTCGTGAAAGCCGGGGGCCAGCGCCAGCGCCTTTTTGAAATAGGGCACGGCATCGCGGTGCTTGCCCAGGCCGGACAGGGAGATGCCGGCGATATTGGGGAAATCCGGGTGGCTCTTGTGCCGTTTCATGCCGCCCTTGGACTGCTTCAGCGCCTGTTTGAACTTGCCCTGGTTGAGAAAACCCAAGGCGGACTGGAGATCGTTCTGGAGAGTCATGAGGCCTATCTATCATCCTGTCAGGGCGGCTGAAAATCCTGCGCCGCGGGAGGCTTTGCAAATGCGCCGCAGCCTGGGTTAGAAATCAGCATGTGCGGACGATTTGCCATAACCCTGCCCAGTGATGCAATGGCGCAGCTGTTTGCGGCGCAGCCTGCCAACGATCTGCCGAAGGTGCCGAACTTCAACGTCTGCCCGACCAATCCGGTGCATGCGGTGCAGGCGGGCGAGGGCGGGCGGCAGCTGGTTGCCATGCGCTGGGGGTTCCTGCCGCATTGGTACAAGACGCATACCGCCGGGCCGCTGCTGATCAACGCGCGGGCAGAGACGATTGCGCAAAAGCCTGCCTTTGCCGCCGCAGCCCGCGAACGGCGCTGCCTGATCCCGGCCAGCGGCTTTTACGAATGGACCAAGGCGGAGGGCGGCGCCCGGCTGCCCTGGTACATCCATCGCAGCGATGGCGCACCGATCGCCTTTGCCGCCGTCTGGCAGAGCTGGGGCGCGGACGATCCGGTCAAGACCTGCGCCATTGTCACCACCGCCGCCAACCAGGGGCTGTCGGCGATCCACCACCGGATGCCGCTGATCCTGGAGCCGGAGGACTGGGGCAAATGGCTGGGCGAGGAGGGCCATGGCGCCGCGGCGCTGATGCAGCCAGGGGCGGAGGGCGTGCTGGACTATCACCGGGTTGATCCGGCGGTGAACTCCAACCGGGCTGAGGGGCCGGAGCTGATCGAGCCGTTTGAGGCGGGCGATACCCCGCGCGGCCGCCTGATCTGAGCGCTTATTCGGCGGCCTGGCTGCTGGGCAGGTCGCGCTGCGGCGCCCGGCTCAGCTCATTGGCGGCAAGCGTTGCCTTGCGCAGCAGGGCCACGAAGGTCTCCTGCTCCGCCGCGGTGAGGCCGGTGAAAATCGCGGGCTGGGCGGCCCGGACCACCGGCAGGATCCGCTCCAGCAGCGCCTCGCCGTCGCGGGTCAGGCTGACCTCGCGGGCGCGGCGGTCGGCAGCGGACACCCGGCGTGCCACCAGCCCCTTGTCCACCAGCCGGTCCACCACCTTGCCCAGCGTCGCGCGGTCATAGGCGATGAGGCCCGCGACAGAGGCCTGGTCGATGCCCGGATGGCGGCGGATGGCGGCCATGGCGGAAAACTGCACCGGGGTCAGGTCGATGCCTTCGGCCGCCATCCGCTCCATGAACTGGGCGACGGAGATCTGGTGCAGCCGCCGGATCAGGTGGCCGGGCAGCGCGTGAATGTCCAAAGGGTCGGTGTCCATCGGTCCTGGTCCTTGCCGCTGTGGCGCCGCGGGGCTTCTGCCCGGGCCGGTCTGTTCGCTCCGTTTTGCCTTACTGCCCTGTGCGCAGTGCGCGCAAGTATTATTGCCGCAGGCCGGCCGTTTGCGGCTTTTCCTTGCGCATGGGGCGCGGTAGGCATGGGCCATGGCGCTGACATTCACATCCCTGCGAGAGTTTTATGCCCACGGGTTCGACACGGTGATCGACGTGCGCAGCCCGGCGGAATATGCCGAGGACCACGTGCCGGGCGCGATCAATCTGCCGGTGCTGGACAACGAGGAACGGGCAGAGGTCGGCACCATCTATGTGCAGGACAGCCCTTTCAAGGCGCGCAAGCTGGGGGCGGCGCTGGTGTTCCGCAATGCCGCAAACCACATCGAGCAGAGCCTGAGCCACCACGAGGGCAGCTGGAAACCCCTGGTCTATTGCTGGCGCGGCGGCCAGCGGTCGGGGTCGTTCACCTGGATGCTGCAGCAGATCGGCTGGCGCGCCGAGGTGGTGCAGGGCGGCTATCAGAGCTACCGCCGGCTGGTGAATGCGGCGCTCTATCAGACCGCGCTGCCGCACCGGCTGGTGGCGCTGGACGGCTATACCGGATCGGCCAAGACCGAGGTGCTGAAACGCGCAGGACAACTGGGCGTGCAGGTGCTGGATCTTGAGGGGCTGGCCAATCACCGCGGCTCGCTCTTGGGAGACATGCCGACGCCGCAGCCCTCGCAGAAAGGCTTTGAATCCGCCTTGGCAGGCGCGCTGATGAAACTGGACCCGGCCCGGCCGGTGCTGGTGGAGGCGGAGTCGAGCAAGATCGGCCAGCGGATCATTCCGCCCGCGGTCTGGGATGCGATGAAGCAGGCCCCCAGGATCGAACTGCAGGTGCCGGTGGCGGCACGCTGCCGCTATCTGGTTGAGGCCTACGACGACATCCTGTCGGACGCGGACCGGCTGCGCGAGAAACTGGGGCCGCTGCGTGCCCACCGCTCCGGCGCGGTGGTGGATGGCTGGTTCGCCAGCATCGAGGCCGGGGACAAGGCTGGCCTGACCGAAGCGCTGATGGTGGAGCATTACGATCCCGCCTACCGCAAATCCCGGACCGCGATCGGGGCGGAGGTTGCGGCGACGGTGGAAGCGAATGCGCTGGATGATGCGGGGCTGAATGCGGCTGCCGCGCAGGTGGCTGAGGTCATGTCTGGTCTTTGACAGAAGTTCTCCCGCCCGCCGCCGGGGCCTCTGCGAGGCCCCGCGCCCGTTGGGCGTGGCGCTGCGCTGGCGCGCAGCGGGTCATGCGCTGAGAGTGATGGCACCGGCCCCTTCTGTCACCTTGCCGATGAGGGCCGCCGGGTATCCGGCGGCGCGCAGCTGCTCCAGCAGCGGTTCAGCCTGATCTGCGGCCACCGCTGCCAAGAGCCCGCCCGCGGTTTGCGGGTCAAACAGCAGATCCTGCCAGCCGGTGGTTTTCAGCTCCGGCAGCGCCGCCTGGTTGGCGGCCAGCAGCGAGGAGCGGATGCCGCTGTCTGCCAGGTCCGCGGCGCCTTGCATCAGGGGCACCTGGGCGGTGAACACCTCCGCGCCTGTGCGCGACGCCTCGCAGATGCCGAGCAGATGGCCGAGCAGGCCAAATCCGGTCACGTCGGTCATCGCATGGGCGTCCTGCAGGATACGGGCAGCCTCGCCCTGCGGCTGGCTCATCTGTTCCAGTGCCGCGGCCACCCAGCCGCCATCGGCTTCGCCTGCCATTTCGGCGGCCATCAGCACGCCGGAGCCGAGGGGCTTGGTCAGAAGGAGCGCATCGCCCGGTTTGGCGCCGGCGAGGGTGATGGCGGGGCGGGGGCAGAGGCCGGTGACGGTAAAGCCCACGGTCAGCTCATCGCCCAGCGAGGTGTGGCCGCCGATGATGGCGGCGCCGGCCGCGTGCATGACTTCCGTGGCGGTGGCCATGATTTCCTGCAGGGTGCGGCTTTGCAGTGCGGGCGACATCCGCGGCAGGATCAGGTTGGCGGTGGCCGCCTGCGGCTCAGCGCCCATTGCCCAGATGTCCCCCAGCGCGTGCACGGCAGCGATGCGGGCCATGATCACCGGATCATTGGTGAAGCTGCGCAGGTGGTCGGTGCTGATCACCTGTTTGACGCCGCCGGTGGTCAGCAGGGCGGCGTCGTCGCCGGGCAGCGGCGTGATGTCCGCGCGCTCCGACGTGCCAAGGCCCGCGAGCGTGCCGAGCAGCGCGCCGCGCCCGACCTTGGCGCCGCAGCCGCCGCACAGGGGCTTGTCCCCCAGCGCCTCCTCCATGCCCAGCGTGTGCTCGGCGGGCAGAGGCGGCGCATCCATCGCGGGCAGGTCGCGGAATTTCTCCATGAAGGCCTGGTCGATGCGGTCTTTCCAGCTCCACATCAAGGGACCGGCCAGCGTGGTGCCGAACCGCTCCCCCAGGGCTTCCCTGGCGCCCATGGAGATCAGTTTCAGGTAGTCCTTCTGCGGGCTGTACTTGCGCAGCGGATCGCCGGTCAGGGTGCTGCGCAGGTTGTGATAGAGCACCGGCGCCTGGCGCACCGCATAGACGCCGGCCTTGGGGCGCGGGGCAAAGTCCATATGGGCGCAGTCGCCTGCGGCAAAGACATTCGGCACAGAGCTTTGCAGGGTTTCGCCGATCCGGATGAAGCCGTCTTGCAGGTCAAGCCCGCTGTCCGCGAGCCAGCCGTAGGGGCGGGCGCCGGCGGCTCCGGTGGTGAAATCCGACAGCACCTCGCGGCCGTCCTGCAGAACGAGATAGCCGTCCTCGACCCGTTCGACCGGCGCGTTCTCCTCCAGCCGGACGCCGTGTTCGACCAGGGCGCGCAGGAGCTTCTGGCGGGCGGTCTCTCCGATCGCGCGCAAGGCTTGGTCGCTGTCGATCAGCGTCGCCTGGGCCAGCCGGCCGCGGGATTTGAGGGCATAGGCCATGGCCAGGATCAGCTCCGCGCCGGCAACCCCGCCGCCGATCACGGCGGCATGGGCAGGGCCGCTGCCGTCGCGGAAGGCGGCCCACCGGGCGGCAAAGCGGCCGAGCGGCTTGGCGGGGATGCCGTGTTCGGCAAAGCCCGGCAGATCCGGCATGGCGGAGGTGATGCCGATGTCGATGGAGGCCACGTCATAGGCTATCGGCGGGCGGCCCGGCACATGCACCAACTGGGCTGCGGTGTCGATATGCTCCGCCGCGCCCAGCACCACACGGGCACCGGCAAAGCGGGCGAGCCGCACCAGGTCGATGTCCAGCTCCGCGCGTGCGTAATGGCCGGCCACAAAGCCGGGCAGCATCCCGGAGTAGGGCGCGGCGGGGCCGGGATTGATGACCGTCAGCCGGGCGCCAGGCAGGGGGCGCATCCCCCATTTGCGCAGCACCAGCGCGTGGGTGTGGCCGCCGCCGATCAGCACCAGATCGCGGGTGAGCGGCAATCGGGAGGAGTCCATATGCTGTCCTGTCTTTGCAGCGGGCCTGTTTCGGGCTGGGGCCTGCGCTTATTGCGCGGCGTCCGGGCGGCCTGCGGTTCTGCGTTCCTCGTCCTCCGGCTTGTCATGGGTGGCCCAATGGTCATCCTCGCCCGCCGGGGGCATGGTTTCGCGGGTTTCTTGCCGGTGAATATGCACCTTGGCAATGAAATTCGCGGTGATCGGCGCGGTCAGGAACAGGAACAGGGTGATCATCAGCTCATGGATCGAGACATATTCCTCGAACACCGCCGCATGCAGCAGAGAGGCCAGCAGCACCCCGCCGACCCCCAGTGTGGTGGCCTTGGTGGGCGCGTGCAGACGCGACATCGGATCGTTGAGCTTGATCAGCCCGAAGGAGCCGACGATGCCGAAGACGCCGCCCATGACCAGAAACGCGGCAACAAGGAATTCAAACAGGCTTGCCATCTTGTCCCCTCACTCGATGATGTTGCCGCGCAGGATGAAGCGCGCATAGGCCACGGTGGAAACAAAGCCGAGCATGGCGATGATCATCGCAGCCTCAAAGAAGATCTCGGTCCCCAGCGCGAGGCCGTAGAGGACCATCAGGGCGATGGCGTTGATGAACATGGTATCGAGCGCCAGGATACGGTCGGCGATATCCGGAGCGGTGACGATCTTCCAGAGGTTCATCAGCATCGCCAGGGCGAAGCAGGCAAAGGCGAAATAGGCAGCGTTTTCGATCATTCGAAGATCTCCATCAGCCGGCGCTCATAGCGCTGTTTGATCTCGTCGCGCACCGCATCCGGGTTGGGCGCGTCCAGGCAGTGGACCAAGAGCGCGTGGCCTGCGTCCGAGATATCCGCCGACAGGGTGCCGGGGGTCATGGTGATGGTGCCGGCCAGGGCGGTGATCGCCTCGGGCGTTTTCAGGTCCAGCGGGATGGTGATCCAGTTGGGGCGGCGGTCGGCGTTGGGTTTGAACAGCACGATGCGGGCGACGATGATATTGGCCTGCACGATGTCCATCAGCACGACAAGGATGTATTCCGCAATCTTCAGCGGCTTGCCGAGCCGCGGCCGGTTGGGCCAGTAGGGCTGGGTGAAGAACGGGATCAGCACCCCCAGCATAAAGCCGAAGAGCAGCGAGTTCAGCGACCAGCCGTTGACCAGCAGCAGCCAGGTAAGAGTCAGCAGCAGCGTGAGATAGGGGTGCGGCAGCAGCCGTCTGAGCAGTTTCATTCCGCCTCCTCCCCAAGCACGGTAGCAATATAGGCCTGCGGCTGAAAGAGCTGCGCTGCGGTGGCCTCGGCATAGCGGGTGGCAGGGCCCGCAAACACGGTGAGCGCCACCAGCCCCGCCAGCAGCCCGAAGCAGGCCACAAACGGCAGCTGCGCGGGCCGGGCGGCCGGGGTCTGCTGCGGCGGTTCGGCGCTGGTATCGGTGTTCTCCTGCGGCAGGCCGTGGCCTTTCCAGAACAGCAGCGAGCCTGCGCGTGCCATGCCGATGATGGTGATCAGCGAGCCGGTCAGGATCACCGCCCAGATCCAGGTGGCAAGCTCGGAGCCGCGGGTGGCATCCAGCACCAGCAGCTTGCCCAGGAAGCCCGACAGCGGCGGCATCCCCGCCAGCGCGATGGCGGCGGCAAAGAACAGCGCCGAGATCAGCCCGGTCTGCGGCATCGGCAGCTGCGGCAGGATCCAGCCGCCCTGCCGCTCCATCACCAGATCGGCGACCAGGAACAGCAGCGCTGCCGCCAGGGTGGAATGCACCAGGTAATAGAGCGCGGCGGCGGTGGCGGTCTGGGTGAACAGCGACACCGCGATCAGCAGCGTGCCCATCGAGGCGATGGCGCCGAAGGCGGCCAGGCGGCCGATCTTGTTGGATCCCAGCACGCCCACCGCGCCGGCAATCAGCGTCAGCAGCGCCGCGGGCAGCAGCCAGTTTTCGGTCAGCCCGGCGGTCGCCGCGACCTCAGGCCCGAAGACCAGCGTGTACATGCGCAGGATCGAATAGGCGCCGACCTTGGTCATGATGGCAAACAGCGCCGCGACCGGCATCGGCGCATTGGCATAGGCCGAGGGCAGCCAGAAATGCAGCGGCAGCAGCGCCGCCTTGATGGCAAAGACCAGCAGCAGCATCACCGCGCCGGCCCGCAGCAGGGCGGTATCCTCCGCCGGGATCTGCGCGACTTTCACGGCGAGGTCGGCCATGTTCAGGGTGCCGGTCACCGAATAGAGCGTGCCGAGCGCAAACAGGAACAGGGTCGAGCCCAGGAGGTTGAACACCACGTACTGCACCCCGGCCTGGAACCGTCGGGTGCCGCCGGAGTGGATCATGAGGCCGTAGGAGGCGATCAGCAGCACCTCGAAGAAGACGAACAGGTTGAAGGCGTCGCCGGTCAGGAAGGCGCCCATGATGCCCATCAGCTGGAACTGGAACAGCGCGTGGAAGTTGCTGCCGCGGGTGTCCCAGCCCGACCCGATGGCATAAAGCAGCACCGGCAGCGCCAGCAGCGAGGTCAGCACGATCATCATCCCCGACAGCCGGTCCAGCACCAGCACGATGCCAAAGGGTGCGGGCCAGTCGCCGAGTTCATAGACCTTGACGGTGCCGTCCGCCGCCTGCGCGGCCAGGGCCAGGGTCACGCCGGCCAGCAGCACCGCGCTGGCGACCGAGAATATCCGCTGCAGGTCCAGGTGGTGGCGCAGCACCATGATGATGAACGGCGCGACCAGGGCAGGCAGCACCACCGGCGCGATCAGAAGGTGCTGCATCATGCGTCCTCTCCTGCGCCTTCCGCCTCAGCGGGCAGGGCGGTGCGGTCATCGCGGGAGGACAGGAAGGCCCCCAGCGCGATCATCACCACCACCGCGGTCATGCCGAAGGAGATCACGATGGCGGTCAGCACCAGCGCCTGCGGCAGCGGATCGGTATAGGCGACCTCCTCGTACTTGTTGAGGATCGGCGGCGCGGCGGTCATCAGCCGTCCGGAAGCAAACAGGAAGACGTTCACCGCATAGGTGATCAGCGACAGGCCCAAGATCACCGGGAAGCTGCGGCGGCGCAGGATCAGATAGATGCCGGCCGCAGTTAGGATGCCCACGGCCGAGGCGACGAGAAGTTCCATGCTTATCCCTCCGTCCCGGTCTTGGCCGCGTCCTCGCGGGCCGGGTTGATGTCCATCGCGTGTTCAGAGCTGATCCCCGGCTGCCAGGCAAAGCGCGACAGGCTTTCAAGCGCCAGCAGCACCGCGCCGACCACGGCCAGGAAGACGCCAAGGTCGAAGAGCGCCGCAGTGGCCCATTCGAACTCCTCCAGCGGCGGCCATTGAATGTAGCCGAAAGCGCTGGTCAGGAACGGCATCCCGTTGAACCAGGCGCCCATGCCGGTGGCGGCGGCGATCAGCACGCCGGAGCCGATGATGGCGTGGTACGGGTAGCGCTGCCGCTCCGTCGCCCAGGCAAAGCCGGAGGCCATGTACTGCATGATGATCGCAATCGCCGCGACCAGCCCGGCGATGAAGCCGCCGCCCGGCAGGTTGTGGCCGCGGAAGAAGATATAGGCCGCCACCATCAGTGCCAGCGGCATCATCACCCGGGTCGCCACCACCATCATCAGCGGGTGGCTGTCGCCTGCCCGCGGCAGGTCCGGCTCGCGGTTCAGAAGGTAGGCCCGCACGCGGGAGCCCAGCACCGCCTCGGTCAGGGCAAAGATCACCATGGCGGCGATGCCCAGCACGATGATCTCGCCAAAGGTGTCATAGCCGCGGAAATCGACCAGGATCACGTTCACCACATTGGTGCCGCCGCCGCCCTTGTAGGAATTGGCGAGGTGGAAGTCGGAGATGGTCGGGAAGGCGAAGTCGCGCATCAGCAGCGCATAGATCAGCCCGCCCGCGCCAAGCCCCGCGACCACCGCAATCGCGCCGTCGCGCATACGGGTCAGCACCGGGGTTTCGGCCGGGGTTTCCTTGGGCATGAAGTTCAGCGCCAGCAGCATCAGGATGATGGTGACCACCTCGACCGAGATCTGGGTCAGCGCCAGGTCGGGCGCCGAGAGGTAATTGAACGCCATAGAGACCACCAGGCCCACCACGCCGATCAGCACCAGCGACAGCAGCCGGTTGCGGTGTTTCACCACGATGAACAGCGTGGCCACCACCAGGGCGAACCAGCCGGTCACAGGCAGCAGGCCGGGCTGTTGCAAGGCGCGCGTCGGCGCGCCCAGGGTGCCGCCGCGATAGGCCAGGTAGGCAATCACCACGGTAAAGGCGACCATCACTGCGGAATACCGGGTGAGGGCGCCGTTGTGCAGGCTGCCGGTCACTGCCTGGCTGAGGCGGGTGAAGGCGCCGATCAGCCCCTCGAAGATCACCTTGGCCTCGGGCCGCGGGGCCGCGTCCCAGGCGCGGGACAGCGGCTTGTGCAACGCCAGCAACACCGCGCCGCCGATCACCGCAGCAATCGACATGTAGAGCGCCGGGGTCAGCCCGTGCCACAGTTTGAGCGAGTAATAGGGCAGCTTCTCTCCGCCGATCACCGCGCTGGCGGCGGTGGCCACCATCGGGCCTGCGATCTTGGCCGAGGCAAGGCCGATCAGCACCACCAGCAGCACCAGGAAGGCGGGGCCGATCCACATGCCGGTGCCCGGGTCATGCGGGTGGCCGGGGTAATCCTCGCGCTTGGGGCCAAGGAAGACATGGGCGATGAAGCGGAAGGAATAGGCCGCCGAGAACACCGCGGCGGCGGTGACCAGCGCGGGCACGATCAGATGCGAGCCGTTCCAGAGGGTGTGGGTGGCTTCCTCCAGCATCATCTCCTTGGACAGGAAGCCGTTCAGCGGCGGGATGCCCGCCATCGACAGCGCCGCCACCGTGCCGATGGTGAAGGTTACGGGCATCAGGTGGCGCAACCCGCCCAGACGCTTGATGTCGCGGGTGCCGGCCTCGTGGTCGACAATGCCCGCGGTCATGAACAGCGCCGCCTTGAAGGTGGCGTGGTTGATGATGTGGAACACCGCGGCGACCGCGGCGAACTTGGTGCCGAACCCCAGGAGCATGGTGATCAGGCCCAGGTGGCTGACGGTGGAAAACGCCAAGAGCGCCTTGAGGTCGTCCTTGAACAGGGCAATCACAGCGCCCAGCAGCATGGTGACGAGGCCGGTGGTGGCAACGATGTAGAACCATTCCGGCGTGCCGGCCAGAACCGGCCAGAGGCGGGCCATCAGGAACAGGCCGGCCTTCACCATGGTGGCGGAGTGCAGATAGGCCGACACCGGCGTCGGCGCCGCCATCGCGTGCGGCAGCCAGAAGTGGAAGGGGAATTGCGCCGATTTGGTGAAGGCACCGATCAGGATCAGGATCAGCGCCGGCAGGTACAGGTGCGAGGACTGAATAGCCTCTTTGTTCTGCAGGATCACGCTGAGGTCATAGGAGCCTGCGATATGGCCCAGCAGCAGCATCCCCGCGATCATCGCCAGCCCGCCGGAGCCGGTCACGGCCAGCGCCATGCGGGCGCCCTGGCGGCCTTCGGGCAGGTGCTTCCAATAGCCGATCAGCAGGAAGGAACTGAGCGAGGTAAGCTCCCAGAACACCAGCAAAAGCAGGATATTGTCGGACAGAACGATGCCAACCATCGCGCCCTGGAACAGCAGAAGGTAGCTGTAGAACTGACCCATCGGGTCTTCGCGCGACAGGTAGAAACGGGCGTAGAGGATGATCAGGAGGCCGATGCCGAGGATCATCGCCGCAAACAGGAAGCCCAGCCCGTCGAGGAAGAAATGGGCGTTGAGGCCAAGGGCGGGCAGCCAGTCCACGGCGGCAAACACCGTCTCGCCGCGGAAGATGGCGGGGATATGCAGCATCAGCCCGGTGAAGGCGAGGAACGTGGTCAGCCCGGCGGCCGAAGCCGCGGCATTGCGTCCGGCGCGGATCAGCAGCGCTGGAAAGACGGCTCCGAGAAAGGGCAGGGCCGCAATCAGGAATAGGGACACGTGCAGGTCTCCTGTCGGGTTGGCGCGTCGTTATTTTTTTAGTCCAGTGCTAAGCAATTTTTCAGCACAGAACCACCCCCGCCGCCCCGGATACCGTAAGAATGCCGCAGTTCCGGGACAGATTTGGTACGATTGTTGCGCCTATATTTGGGCGGCTTGCGCGCAATAACAAGAACTTGACTGGCCTAAGCTGGGCATTTCTGGTGATTGGAGGCTGCCAAGCTGCTAAATCTGGGGCGGGATCACAATCCAGCGGCGGCAAACCGAACAGCGGAGGCACCATGGCCGGGTCACAGGCGGACAATTCAACCCTGACGCGGCGGCTGATGCTGCTGGGCGGGGCCGCGGCGGCAGGCGGCTTTGGCTACTGGTGGCACCGCCGCCAGCCGCCCGCGCATGATCAGCCGCGGCTGACGGCGGCAGAGGCGTTTGCGGCGGCCCGGGACGGCGGCATCATCCTGGTGGATATCCGCACCCCGCAGGAATGGCGCGCGTCCGGGGTGCCGGTGGGCAGCCATCAGATCGACATGCGGCGCGGGGATTTCATGGCGGCCCTGCAGGCGGTGGCGGGGCCGGACCGCGCGGTGCCGGTGGCGCTGATCTGCGCCCGGGGCGTGCGCTCGGCGCGGCTGACGCTGGCGCTGGCAGAGGCGGGTTTCACCAATGTGATCGACGTGCCCGAAGGCATGCTGGGCTCTGCCGCGGGGCCGGGCTGGATCGCGGGCAACCTGCCGGTGGCGCGGTGGCAAGGATGACAGCAGCCTTGAAAGCGGACGCTCTGGCGTCTTGACGGCGGCGGCAGCGGTGCTGTTCGGCGGCGGCCGTGCGGTGCCCGGGTGGGGCGAAGCGGGCAGGCTGGCGGATGGGGCCGGGGATCCGCCGCCGGTGCGCTGACGTCGCCGGGTCATCACTAGGGGATGCAGGGCGCTCCCGCCCCTTTGGCGCGCACATCAGGGATTTGCGGGCCAAAGCGTTGGGCCGGGCAGCGCGCCCTCGCGGGCGCGCTGCGGCAGGTCTGTCGTTGTGAGGGAGGGGTCCAGGTGCGCCCTGGCGAGGGCCGCAGGCCGCACCGCGCATCTGCGCGGTGCAGGGCCCAAGGCTGCCAAGGGTGTCCCGGCGCTGCCGGGGTATCCTGCGGGCGCGGGAGCCGCTTGGCCGCGGGGTTATTCTGCCGGGGTGCCGCGGACGGTGCTGCCGTCCAGCAGCGCCTTCAGCTCGGCACGGGCGGCACGGGCGGCGCGGGTGATCTGGGGTTCGGTGAACTCCTCCCGCGTGGCCATCCAGTGGCGGATGCGGTTCACCGTCTTGACGCCGGACAGCGCCGACAGCGGCACCGCCAGCACCAGCGACAGCGCGATCGGGGCCAGCCACAGCGACACGGTGCCGGTCAGGATGCCCGCCCAGAGCGCGACGCCGCTGACGGTTTCCAGCGCGTGGCAGGCCGCCAGCGTGCGCAGGGAATAGCTGCCGCCATCACGCGCCTGCGGCGCCCAGCCGCGCTGCAGGCCAAGGGCGGTGCGGAACACCGCGATCATTTGCTGCACCATCAGGATCGGCGCATAGAGGATCGCCAGCACCACCTCGGACAGGAAGGACAGCGCGAAATGCACCGGGCCGCCGTATTCGGAAAACCGGCTGCCAGTGAGCGGCAGCGCGGCCGCCGCCAGCAGCTTGGGGGCCAGCAGCATGGCGTAGATCAGGATGATCACCAGCACGTGCTTGGGCTCGGACATATCGGGCCAGTTGGGGCGGAAGGGGTTGGCCTCGCTGAAATAGCTGATCACCGACGCCTCTTCGCTGCGGCCGATCACTGCCCACAGCACCAGGAGCGCGAACCACACCGGTGCCATAAGATAGCCGATGGCGCCCGCGAACAGGTGGAAGCGGGAGATCGCGCGGAAGCCCTTGGCGTGCAGCAGGTTGAGGTGCTGCAGGTTGCCCTGGCACCAGCGGCGGTCGCGCAGGATGTGGTCGATCAGGGTGGCGGGGGTTTCCTCGTAGGAACCGCGGATGCGGGGCAGGAAGCGCACCGACCAGCCGGCCCGGCGCAACAGGCCTGCCTCGACGAAATCATGGCTCATGATCAGCTTTTCGCCGCCGCCGAAGCGCGAGCGCAACAGCGGCAGGCCCGCGCAGGCGGCAAAGGCGCGGGTGCGGATGATGGCGTTGTGGCCCCAGTAGTTGCCCTCGTGCCCGGCCCAGCGGGCCAGGCCCTCGGCCAGGGCGAGGCCATAGACGCCGTTGGCGAACTGCTGCATGCGGCCAAAGACCGACTGCGCGCCGATGAGCTGCGGATAGCTCTGGATCAGGCCGGCGCTCGGGTCGCGGGCCAGCGCGTCGGCCAGCCGGGCAATGGCGCGGCCGGTCATCAGGCTGTCGGCGTCCAGCACCAGCATCGCCTCATAGCCCGCGCCCCAGCGGCGCACCCAGTCGGAGATGTTGCCGACCTTGCGGCCCTCATTGTCGGCGCGGCGGCGGTAGTAGAGCTCGGTGCCTTCCGGCAGCATGGTGCGCAGCGCCTCGACGCTGGCGCGTTCCTGTTCGGCAATCGCGTCGTCGCGGGTGTCCGACAGGATGAACATCGCATATTCATGCAGGCCGCCGCGGCCGTGCAGTTCCTGCAGCATGGTCTGGGCGTTGCCCAGCACATACCAGGGCACCTCGTTGTAGACCGGCATCAAGAGCGCCACCTTCATCGGCCGGGCGGCGCCGCGGGTGACGGTGCGCTCGCGGCGCGACAGGCCATAGAGGCCCAGCAGCACGGTAGAGACGGTGAAGGCAATCCAGAAGAAGTTGAAGGCGATCAGCGCCAGCAGGATCATCTCCAGCACCGAAAAACCGCCGTCGGCGAACCAGCCCTGCATCACCCAGGTCAGAAGGCCGGTGGCTGCCATTGCGGGCGAAAAGGCCAGCAGCCGCCACAGCGCCACTTGGCGCGGCGCGGCATCGCCGGGGGCGGCGGCGTCGCGGAAGTCCTTGCTGAAGTCCTGCTCCGGCATCGCCAGGGGCTGTTCCGGAGGCATCAGATCACTTGCAGTCATGCGGTCCACCTGTAAAGCCAGACCTCGGAAGCGGGGCTGCCGTCTTTCCTGAGCTGGGCGCGAAGTTCGATATAATCCTGATCGCCAGGATCGAAGTTGAAGGCCAGCCGCAGTCCGCCGGTTTCCGGGTTGCGCTGCAGCACGCCTTCGCTCGTCGCCACATGGGGAGAGTGGATGTGCACGTCAAGGGCCTCTGGCCCGTCATCGAACAGCGGGTGCGCCTCAAAGTCGATGGTGACGATCCGGCCCGGCCCGCCAAAGATCCGCGCGCCCTCGGCGGTGTCGGTCACCCGCGGCATCGGCAGCTCTGGCTCCTCGCCCCAGGTGAGGCGGTAGCTGAGGCTGATCTGCGCGCCGGCGGCATAGGGCTCGCGCGGGCGCCAGTAGGCCACGGTGTTGTCGTAGATCTCCTTGTCGGCGGGGATTTCCACCAGGGTGACGGCGCCCGGGCCCCAGTCGCCATGGGGTTCGACCCACAGGCAGGGGCGCTTGTGATAGAAGGCTTCGAGGTCGTTGAAATCCGACAGCTTGCGCGCGCGCTGCATCAGGCCGAAGCCGCGGGGATTTTCATCCAGGAAGGACGACACCTGCAGCCGGGTGGGGTTGGCCAGCGGCCGCCACAGGGTTTCGCCGTTGCCGTTGACCACCAGAAGGCCGTCGCTGTCATGCACCGCCGGGCGGAAATCGTCAAAGCGGCTGCGGTTGGTGGCATCGAACAGGAACATAGAGGTGAGCGGGGCAAGGCCCGCGTGGTTCAGCTCCTCGCGGGCAAACAGCGTGGCCTCGACATCCATCACCGTGCTGCTGCCGGGGGTGATGACAAACCGGTAGGCGCCGGTGACGGACGGCGAGTCCATCAGCGCATGGACCACCATGGAGCGCTGGCCGGGGGCAGGGGCCTCCAGCCAGAACTCGATGAACTCCGGAAACTCCTCGCCCTCGGGATCTGCGGTTTTCAGCGCCAGGCCGCGGGCCGACAGCCCGTAAGTGTTGCCGATGCCGATGGCGCGGAAATAGCTGGCCCCCTGGAACACGCAGAATTCGTTCTTCTGGGCGGGGTTATCCAGAACCGTGCGCAGGCGCAGGCCGGAATAGCCGAGGTGCCCGTCGGTGGTGAGGTCGGGCGCCTTGTCGGTTTTGTCGAACAGCGTCAGGTCGAATGGCACAGGCTGCGCCTGGCCTGCGGTCACGGTGTTGATCTGCACCGGGCGCGGAAAATAGAGGCCGGGCAGGAAGAAATCGACATTGTAGCTGCGGCCGGTGCCGGACCACAGCGCGTCCGAACTGCGAAACCAGCGCGCCTTGTAGTCGTCGTAAGTCTGGTCCACCCAGTCCTGCGGCACCGACGGGCGTTCGGCGTAGGCCTCCTCGGCCAGCGCGCGGGCCTTGGCCACCACCACGCCGCGGCTGAAGGGTTCGGTTTCGCTTGCCAGAACTGGCAGGGCGGACAGGGCGCTGCTGCCAAGCGCGGCTGCGAGGAAGGAACGGCGGGAGAAAGAGCTCATTTCTTGGCTCTCCAAGGTTGTGACTTGAACCAGGCTGCGGTGTAAGCGCAGACTATAATTAGGAAAAAGCCAACCAGGTTGGCGAATGCCGTGGTCATAACCGCGCGGTCGGTCTGGTCAAGCGCAAAGCCGATGAAACGGGCCAGCGCCATCGAAAAAACAAACACTGCGAGGGATTGCTGGCCGACCTTGGTGATCAGTTTCAGCAATACCGCCCAAGTGCGCGCGGCGAGGGAGTGGCCGGAGGCAATGAGCCGTTTGCCGCCTGCGCCCGCGGCCACCCAGCCGAGGTAAGCCAGCGACAGGAAATGGGCATAGCGCAGCAGGCCGAAATCGGTCTTTTCGCGCCATTCCGCGGTGATTTCCCAGGTCGGGCGGATCAGGGCGGCCAGATCCTTGTTCGCCGCTTCCACCCAGAGGAAGACCTTCCAGGAGCCGAACGGCGCGGACAGGATCACAAAGGCTGCGGCCAGGATCACCAGCGCCTTGGAGACCGGCGGCGCGGGCAGCCAGCCCTTCATGAAGGCGAAGCCGGTGAAGAACAGCAGCTGCCAGCCGAGCGGGTTGAAAAACCACTCACGGTCCGACCAGGGTTCCGCCGGGAAGGAGATGCCATTGGGGCCGAGGCCGATCATGTAGGGGTTGGCGGTGAGCCAGATCAGGACGCTGGCGGCGATCACTGCCCAGACCCCGGCCTTTTCCAGCCCCATCATCAGCGGCAGCAGGACCAGCACGCCCAGGTACATCGGCAGCACGTCGAAGTAGTTCGGCACATAGGTCAGCGTCATCACGCCGACCAGCTGCTGCACGGTGTTGGTGAAGAACCAGTGCAGGTTCAGGGAGCCGATATAACTTTTGTCGAAGCCGCCATAGAGGTCGAGCGCCGCCATGGAGGCGGTTAGGAAGAAGAACAGGCCGATGTGGGCCCAGTAGACCTGCCAGCAGCGGAAGATCACGCGGGCAGTGCCCAGCCACCAGCCCTGGCGGGCGAAGGAGCTGCCAAAGGCGATGGCCGAGGCCATGCCGGAGCAGAACACAAAGATTTCGGTCGCGTCGGTAAAGCCGAACCGCCCCGGGATCCAGCCGGCCCAGCGGTTGCCCGGGATATGCGCCACCAGGATGATGAACATGGCGATGCCGCGGTAGAAGTCGAGCCGCGGGTCGCGCAGCCGCGGCTGGACCGGTTGCGGCGGGGGCACTGCACGGTTGGCGGCAGCAGGGTCTTTCTGAGGCCCGGGAAAGGGCGCAACGCTGGACATCTGAGGTTTCTGGTCCTTGAGGGTCTTACTCGGCAGGTACGCTTTTGGCACCGGACGGGTTCCGGGCCTCGGAAATCAGGGTGCGGCGGGCCAGCGCGTAGTTGTCCTCTGCGCCGCCCCGCCTGGCGCGGCGGTCATCAAGGATTGCTTCGACTTCGTCAAGCTGGCCTGAGCGGATTCCCGCGTCTATAGTTATGCGTTCAAAAACATCGCGTTGCGCGTGGCTGCCGCCGGCCAGCTGCAGGGTGGCGCGGGCTGCGGACAAATGCGCGAAAGCAGCCATGTATTGACCGTCTCCGAAGGCTTCCAGCCCGTCCGCGGCGGCGCAGCCGGGGTCCGCCATCCGCGCGCGCGCCTCGCTGCCGCCCCGTTCCGCATCGGCGTGAATCCGCTGCACCAGCCGGTGGGCGTCCTCCTTGCGGTGGCCGGTCAGCGCCAGCAGATAGTGCAGATCGGCAAAAATCAGGCTGCCGTCCTCGGTGCGGGCGGCGCAGAGATTCGCCAGCTCGTCCCAGCGGCTGCCGACGTCAACGCCTTCCAGCTCCAGCCGCATCAGCAGCGAGGTGGCGTTGGAAATGTCGCGGTAATCGTCGGTCTTGTCCTTGCGCACTTCGGTGTCATAGAGCGTGACCGCCTCTTCCATCTGGCCCAGATCGAGGTGCATCAGCGCCTTGTGCCACCAGACGTGATAGCGGAAGTTGTTGCAATGCGCCCAGGCCTCCTCGCGGCCGTGCAGCCAGTCGAGGCCCGATCTGGCATTGCCGGTCATATCATGCACATGCGCCACGGCGTGCAAGCCCCAGGCATCATCCGGCGCCATCCACAGCGCCTGGCGGCCGGCATTGGCGGCGCGCTCATATTCGCCGGTCTCTTCCAGCGCAAAGGAATGGCAGCCCAGGAGGTAGCCGCGCCCGGCATGGTCCGGCGCATAGGCCGGCAGCACCCGTTCGACCGAGGCGCGCATCCCCGCCGGGTCGCCCATGATGAAGCGGATGCCGTGGCTGAGCTTCATCGCCAGGGTGTCCTCAGGGAAGACGTCCAGCACCTCCTCCATCCGCTGGATCGCCAGGCTGGGACGGCCGGCCAGCCAGCAGTCGAGCGCGTCCACATATTTGCGCTCGCGCGGCAGGGCGCCCTCGCAGCAGGCCCTGGCATCGCGCAGCGCCTCGCGCGCCGTGGGCACCAGTTCGGAACGCCCCAGCATCAGCAGTGACAGCCCCTTGATCGCATGGGCCAGGGCAAACTCCGGCGCGGCCTTCAGCACCGCGCCCAGATGATCTGCGGTCACGGCGGCATGGGAAAGAACTCCCAGCTGCACGGCATTCCAATTCTGCTGTGCAGTTGCATCGGTCAGGCTGTTGTCTTGGCCGAAGATATCTTGCGTCATGAGAGTCCAATCTTTGTTTTTATCCGAGAGCGGTTTCCGTGTCCTGCTGAAGAGTAGATCATCGGAATGTTCCGGGCGAACCCCGCTCGCGGTTTGGTGATGGCCTGTGTGCGCCTGGATTGAAACTATGGCGGATGTGTAGGATTTCCCGGGAAATTTTGGCAATAAGGAGGATTAAGGCACGCGCAAAGCACCGCGGATTTAGCGGTGAATTGCCGGAAACTGTAACACATGGCGGAAAGCCGCCGCATCCCTGCGGGATCAGGACGGCTCAAACGGGTGTTCTGCGCTCAGAATCTCCCCGGTGCCTTCGCCGCAGGCAGGCGGCGCGTGGCGGTATGTGACCGGTGTGCGGGAGAATTTCAGCGGATTGCCCAGCAGCTTGACCGGACCGGCCGCCGTGTCCATGCCAATCGCCATGCTGCGGGCGTCGACCTGGCTGCTGGCAAACAGAGTGTCCAGGGTCTGCACCGGGCCTGCCGGCACCTTGCGCTCCTCCATCACGGCCAGCACCGTGCCGGTGGTGAAGCGCTGCACCGCGGGGATCAGGATCGCGTTCAGGGCGTCGCGGTTTTGCAGCCGGGCGGGGTTGGTGGCAAAGCGGGCGTCCTCGGCCAGCCCTTCGAGCTTGAGGAATTCCATGAAGCGGCGGAACTGGCTGTCGTTGCCCACCGCCAGGATCACATGGCCGTCCGCGGTTTCATAGACGCCGTAGGGCATGATGCTGGGGTGTTCGTTGCCGCGCCGCTTGGGGATCTGGCCAGTGTTCAGATAGGCAACGCCCTCGTTGATCAGCCAGGCGATCTGGGCATCCACAAGGGCCAGGTCGATCTGCTGGCCCTCGCCGGTCTTGTCGCGGTGGTGCAGGGCGCTGAGGATCCCGATGCAGGCATACATGCCGCACATCACATCGGCGATGCCGACGCCGGCCTTCATCGGCTGGCCCTCCGGCTCGCCGGTCAGCGACATGATGCCGCCGAAGCCCTGGGCCATGATGTCATAGCCGGGTTTGTGGCTGTTGGGGCCGGTCTGGCCGTATCCGGAAATGGAACAGTAGATCAGGCCCGGCAGGTCCTCCTTGAGGCTGGCGTAGTCCAGACCGTATTTGGCCAGCCCGCCGGGCTTGAAGTTCTCGATCAGGATGTCGGCCTCTGCCGCCAGGCGGCGGATCGCCTGCTGGCCTTCTTCCGTTGCAATATCAATGGCAACCGAGCGTTTGTTGCGGTTGGCCGCCATGAAATAGGCGGAGAGGTCGGATTGCTGCCCGTCCGCATCCATCACATAGGGCGGCCCCCACTGGCGGGTGTCGTCGCCGCAGGTCTTGGGGTTTTCCACCTTGATCACCGTCGCGCCAAGGTCGCCCAGCAGCTGGGTGCAGGTGGGGCCTGCCAGGATGCGGGAAAGGTCAAGGACCTTGACGCCCTGGAGCGCGCCATGGGGGAGCATGTCAGATGCGGCCATCGTAGCCTCCGCGGTCGATCACAGCAGAGATGACGGTGAATTTTTCGGCTTTCAGCGCGTCCTGCAGGGCGGCGCGCAGATCGGTGCGGTTTGTGACCGTCACCCCGTTGCCGCCAAAGACGCGGCCCATCGCGGCAAAGTCGTGTGCGGCGAAATCGACCCCGCCGCTGGCAAGCTGGCGCTGGCGCTGTTTCAGCTCGATCAGGGCGAGGCTGGCGTCGGCGAAAACCACGAAGATGGGCGCCACACCCAGTTCCGCCGCAGTGGCGAGTTCACCGGCGACCATCAGGAAACCGGCATCGCCGGAAAAGCTGACCACCGGGCGGTCCGGCTGCGCCAATTTACGCCCGATTGCCATCGGCACCGCGCAGCCCATGGTGCAGAGGCCCGAGGACTGGATCAGTCCGCGCGGCCCGGAACACTCCCACATCTGGCTGAGCAGAATGCGGTGGGCGCCGCTGTCGGCGGTGGCAAGGGTGTCCGCCGGCAGGGTGGCGCGGCATTCGGCGATGACGCCGGCCGGACCCCAGTCCTCATCCTGCGGGAAGGCGTCCGCCAGTGCGGATTTGACCGCGGCGGGGCGGCCAGTGGGCCATGTGCCGCGCGGTTCGGTGCCTTCCGACAGCGCCGCAAGGGTGGGGGCAATCGCGGTCAGGAAGTTCAGGCCTGCCTGATGCATGTAGTGGGTGTTGGCCTCCGGCGCGATGTCGATCACGTTCTGGGTGTTCACGTCCCAGACATTGCGCCAGCCGGGGCGCATCTCAATCGGGTCATAGCCGATAGAGAGCACCAGATCGGCCTCCCGCACCAAGGGCAGCAGGTGCTTGTCGGCCAGCGGCGACAGGCCCGCGCCGCCGAGGCAAAGGGGGTGGTCTTCGGGGAGGATGCCCTTGGCCTTGTAGCTGGTGATGAAAGGGATCTGATGCTTTTCGAGGAAGGCGCGCAGGGCGGGGCCTGCGTTTTCCTGCAGCGCATCGAGGCCGATCACCGCCACCGGGCGGGTTGCGGCCGTCAGCCAGGAGCGCGCCTGCGCCAGCGCCTCGCCGCTTGGCGCGCTGGCACTTGCAGGCGCGCGGCGGACGTTGCGGTCCCTGGCCGGCGCATCTGCCACTGAGATCGGAACGTCAATATGCACCGGCCCGTTGCGGGGTTCTGTTGCGATGGCCACCGCCTTGTCTGCGATCAGGTCCGCCGCTTCGGCATCCAGCCGGAAGGTGGCCTTGGTGATCGGGGCAAAAACCGCGCGGTGGTCGAGCACCTGATGGGTGTAGCTCTGCTCCTCTGCCGCATCGACGCAGCCGGTGAGCACCAGCATCGGCACCCGGTCCTGATGGGCATTGGCCACCACATTGACACCGTTCAGCGCGCCGGGGCCGAGGGTGGCCACGAGAATGACCGGCGCGCCGTCGGCGTGATGCACGCCTTCGCCCATGAAACCGGCGCAATTTTCATGCTTGGCCAGGTGAAAGGCGATGCCGGCCCTGGTCAGCGCATCGACCAGCGTCAGCACCTCGCCGCCGGGCATCCCGAAGGCGTGGCGGCAGCCTGCCTCAAAAAGCCGCCGGGCCAGAACATCGGCTGCGCGCAGGGTCTCTGTCATCTTGTCCGTCCAATCCGTTGAATTGCCGCCAGATTGCCGAGGCTGCGCCCGCGCGCAAGCCCGTTCACGCCAGTGTGAGAAAAACTGCGGCGGAATCCGGCACAAATCGTGCAAGGGGGGCAGAGACCGGATAGACGCCCGCGGCTATTTCTGCGCCCGTTCCGCAATCAGCGCAAAGCGGCGGTCGAGCTGGCCTGCAAGGGCCGCCAGCCCAGCGCCGCCTTCCTCTGCGTAGGGCGCAAAGACGTGGGTGGGCCGCTTGTAGGAGAGGGTGGCGCTGCCGTCTGCCTCCTCGGTCACATACATGCGCACTGGCGCCTCGATCATCGCGGCGGTGGAGAGGGCGAGGATCTTCACCGCGAAGTCATTGTTGAAGAGGCCAATGACCCGGTTGCCGGGAATGGTGATGCCGCGGGCCGCCGCCGCCTCGGTGGGGCCTGCCTGGGTGACGATCCCCAGGCCCTCGGCCTTGGCGGCGGCTTTGACGTCCTCGATCAGCTGCGCATAGGGTTTGGAGGTCTCATGCACCGCCCAGCCGTCGCGCGGCGCGATGCTGCCTGCAGAGGCGGCAGAGGCGGCAAGGATCAGGGCGGCCGTCAGGCGTTTGATGGGCATGGCAGGTCTCCGCAGGGTTTCTCCCGGTTTTAGGGCAGGGCGGGCGCTTGCGGTTTCACAATCGCGTGCATCCGGCGGCGGCCGGCCCGGCAGGGCCTGAACCTGTGCGCGCCCCGGACGGGGCGCGCTCCGCCTGACAACAGCCGATCCCGGGTCAGCTGGCGATCTTGCCGCCGCCCTGTCTGGTCACCACCACGACCGAGGGGCGCGGCGGCATTTGCGGGTCGAAATCCGGCCAGCGGGTGGCCGGGTCCTCAAACGTCGAGGCGCGCCCGAAACCTTGCAGGTCTTTGGTGCCGTCGGTGCCAGGATGCTGAACGGCCAGGAACAGCGTCTCGCCGTCCGGGGTGAAATACGGCCCGCACAGCTCAGCCCCCACGGGGCAGCGGAAGAACAGCTTGGAATGGCCGCGCAAGGCGCCGCCGGTTTCCACACCGTAAAGCCCGTCCGATTTGCCGGTCCGGCCCCAGTTGCTGCCCTGGTCGGTGGCAACCCACAGCCGCCCGTCTGCATCCATTGCGCTGTTGTCGGGGGAGCCGAACCAGCCGTGCTGCGAAGTGTCCGGGTGCCATTCGGCGCCGACTTCGGCAATCGCCGGGTCGCCGCATTTCACAAGGATCGACCACTGCCCGCGTGCCGCCGCATGGTCGCCGCCGTCCTCCTTGATTTCGATGATATGGCCGAACCGCGACTCCGGGCGCGGGTTGGCGGCATCGGTCTGGCCGGCCTTGCGTCTGGAGTTGTTGGTCAGCATCACATAGGCGGTGCCGTCGCCGCGGGGCGTGGCATCCTCGGGCCGGTCCATCGGGGTGGCCCCCAGCGCATCCGCCGCCAGCCGCGCATCAATTAGCACATCCGCCTGGCTGGCAAAGCCGTTCTCCGCCGTCAGCGGGCCCTGGCCATGCACCAGCGGCAGCCAGTGGACGGTGCCATCCGCCTCGAACCGGGCCGCGTAGAGGGTGCCATCGCTCAGCAGTTGCGCATTGGCCGCGCGGTCCTCCGACACGGCGCCGCGAGAGACGTATTTATAGAGATACTCAAACCGCGCATCGTCCCCCATGTAGATCACCAGTCGGCCGTCCTTGGACAGGGTGGTCTCCGCGCCTTCATGGGCGAAACGGCCCAGGGCGGTGTGCTTCACCGGTTTCGACCGCGGGTCCATCGGATCGACCTCAACAACCCAGCCGAAGCGGTTCGCTTCATTGGGGTTTTCGTCGATATTGAAGCGGGAGTGGTGCTTGCCCCAGGCGTACCACATCCCGGGTACGCCGTAGCGCGCCATCTGGGCCGCCTCCGGCTGGCCGGCGAGGTCCGGTTCGCCATCGAAGTCCAGCCTGTCCGTCCAGAAGTAGCCGTGAAAGTTTTCTTCCGCCATCAGCCAGGTGCCCCACGGGGTCATGCCGCCGGCGCAGTTGTTGAGGGTGCCGATGACCTCAAATCCTCCGGGGTCGGCGCTGGTCTGCATCCGCGGGTGGCCTGCGGCGGGGCCGTCGAGGACCATTGCGGTGGTGAGCGGTGAGATGCGGCGGTTCAGCGCGCCGCCGCGCACCACGGCCCACTTTCCGTCCGGGGCGCGGACGACCTCGACAACCGTCCCGCCGTGTGCCGCCATTTCGATCTCGACCAGCTCCTGGGTCATGCCGGCAAACTCTGCCTTGTCCTGACGGCCAAGGTTCGGGAACATAACTTCTTCATTGGTGTATTCGTGGTTCACGCACAGGAGGCCGCGGCTGCCCTCGGCGTTCAGCGGCAGAAAGCCGACGTAGTCGTTGTTGTAGCCGAACTGCTGCAGCTGGGCCTCTGCGCTTTGGTTCATCACGTCGAAGTCCGGGGCGTCCGCGAAAACCGGATCGCCCCAGCGCAGCAGCACATCGGCGTCATAGCCCCGGGCGACATGATGGGTTTCGTCGATGCCAGAGGCCAGTTCGTCAAAAGCATAGCGGCTTGGTGCTGTGGGTGTTGCGGCGCTGGCCTGGCGCGCTGCGGCCAGCGCGGAGGCGCCGAACAGGGCGGCGGCGGCGGAGGTGCCCAGCATCCCCTTCAGCAGCGCGCGGCGGCCATAGCGGGCAGCGATCACATCGCCGAGGGTGCGGCTGGGGTCCGGGTTGGCCGGGATGTTGTCAAATGCCTCAAACGCCTCCGCCTTGTTGCCATTTTGCGGGTCTTTGATGATCTGCTTGCGGTTCACGGCGGTCTCCGGAGTGTATGGACGCGTCAGGTCGGCGATGCGGGGCGGTTCCCCCCCCCCCCGGGGGGCGTTTTAAGAACGGCGTGTAACGTCTGTGTAATCGTTAACAAAAATTTACCAAGACTTCAGGCGTTCGCGGATGGTCCGGATTGCGCGGCCTGTCCCCGCAGGGACAGCGGATTATTCCGCCGGCCGGAAGCCTTCGATCAGCTGGCGCAGCCCGATGGCGGCGCCGGCGAAGATTGCCAGCATGGTGACAGGCGCCGAGACTGCCAGCAGCGAAAACGCGCTGAGGCCCTGGCCGACGGTGCAGCCCATCGCAATCACCGCGCCAGCGCCCATGATCGCGGCGCCGATGATCTGGCGGCGCAGCTCGCGCGGGTCCTCGCAGGCCTCCCAGCGGAAATGGCCCTTGATCAGCGAGCCGAGGAAGGCGCCGGTCCAGACCCCGGCGATGGAGCCGACGGCGAACGACAGGGGGCGCAGGGATCCGGTCATGGTCCACAGGATGGTCTCGCCCAACGGAGCCGAGAAGGAGTGGGAGACCACCGGCAGCGCCTCGAACCCGGCGGTGTTGACATAGGTGGTTCCGGCCCAGCCGGAGGCCACCGCCAGCCCCACCACGGCCGACCAGAACAGCGCCTGCCTGTCGCGGCGCAGTTCGGCGCTGGCGAGGGAGGCCAGCAGGATCAGAACGCCCGCGGCGATGCCGATGGCGGCCAGCGGCAGCCCGCTCCAGGCGGCGGCGTAATGGGCGAGGCCCGGCGGGATTTCCGTGGTGACATCCTGCTGTTCGAAGAAGAAATTGCGCAACGGGGCAAGCGGGCCTGCCAGCACCACGTAGGTGGATACCCCCATCACCAGCACGATCACGAAACTGCGCAGGTCGCCGCCGCCAAGCCGGGCAATGGCGCCATAGCCGCAGTTGCCGCTGAGCGCCATGCCGTAGCCGAACATCAGCCCGCCGAGGATCGAGGCGGCGGGCATCCAGCGGATCGAGAGGTAAAAGGACTGGCCTGCATCCGCCAGACCCAGCCCGATCAGCGCAAAGCTGGAGAGGACAGCCACGCCAATGGCCACGCCCCACATCCGCATCCTGAGGGATGAGCCGCCATAGAGCAGGTCTTCGATCGCGCCCAAAGTGCAGAACCGCCCCAGCCGGGCGGCAAGCCCCAGCAGCACACCGCCCAGCAGCCCGATGCAGGCGGCCAGCTGGTGTTCTGTCAGGAGGTCAAACATGGTGGGGATTTCATACAGGCGTCAGCCTTCGTCCTTGCAGAACAGGTCATAGACCACTTCCAGCATCCGGCGGGGCTTGTCGTCGGCCAGCCGGTAAAAAATCGCCTTGCCTTCCCGGCGGGGAATGACCAGCCCCTCCAGGCGCAGGCGGGACAGCTGCTGCGAGACGGCGGCCTGGCGGGCTGACAGCAGTTCCTCCAGCTCGGTCACGGATTTCTCGCCGGAGACCAGGTGGCACAGGATCATCAGCCGGCCTTCGTGGCTGATCGCCTTGAGGAAATTGGACGCTTTGGTCGCGTTCTCGACCATCCGGTCCATCTCCTCCGGGTCCATGTCAGCGGTGAACTGTGGTAGTGCCATGTGCCGTCTCCTGAGCGGCACCGCGGTGCCGCACTCCTCTTTCTTGCCCCGCCGGGGCGGTCAGCTGCCGCCCGTGGCGTTCGTATTATCAACAAACCCTGTATGGGCGCTTAGCAAATCCGCGAGCAAAGGCCAAAAAAAATCTTCGCCCGGATAGCCTTCGAGCCGGGCGCGTTCCTCTCCGTCCTCGACCACCAGGAAGGTGGGGGTGAACATGACCCGGCGGGCGACCTGCAGATCATCGGGCAGGGCGCGCAGGTCCACACGGCGCAGAGGGGCGTGTTTGCCCTCAGCCGTTTTCGGATAGATCGGGGCGATTTCCGCGTTCCAGCGGGCGCACCACTCGCAGCCCGGCTGTTCGACCATCACCAGTTCCGCCGCCCAGGCGGGCAGCGCTGCAAAAGCCGCGGCCGCAGCTGCGGCCAAGTGGCGGAAAGGGCGCATGGGTGTCATTCCATCTGTTGACCGTACGGTGAGAAACAACATAATTCGAATATGTGAATGACACAAGCCGGGCCCGGATAACGTTCGCGTGGGGCCTCTTTGGGGGTGCGATGCTTGAAATTACCCTGTTCGGCGCCTTGATCGCAGGTCTGCTGAGCTTTTTCACCCCCTGCATTTTGCCGATGGTGCCGTTTTACCTGTCCTACATGGGCGGTCTGTCGATGGCGGAGCTGCGCGGGGACGGGGCGATTCAGGCCGGGGCGCAGCGGCGGCTGCTGCTGTCGGCGGTCTGTTTTGCTTCCGGGGTCACCACGGTGTTCATGCTGATGGGCATGGGGGCGACTGCGCTGGGGCAGCTGTTCGGCCAGTATCTGGACGTTCTGTCCTATGGCGCGGCGGCGCTGCTGCTGCTGTTCGGGCTGCATTTCCTGGGCGTGGTGAAGATCCCGCTGCTGTACCGCGAGGCGCGGATGGAAAGCGGCGCGGAGCCGTCCACCGTGCTGGGCGCCTATCTGATGGGGCTGGCGTTCGGGTTCGGCTGGACGCCCTGCGTGGGGCCGGCGCTGGCGTCGATCCTGATGATTGCCTCCGGCATGGGCGACATCTGGCGCGGCGGGCTGCTGCTGCTGGTCTACGGGCTGGGCATGACCGCGCCCTTTGTGGTTGCAGCACTGTTTGCCAAGCCGTTCCTGGGCTGGGTTGCGCGGCACCGCAGCGCCTTTGCCTGGGTGGAGAAGGGCATGGGCGCAATGCTGGTGCTGTTTGCGGTATTGATCGCCACGGGCGGGGTGCGGCTGATTGCCGAGGCGATGATCCGCTGGGTGCCGGGGTTTGGTGCTATCGGGTAAGTGAGGTTTGGAGTTCAACATGCTGAGAAGTATTGCAAAAGTGTTAACGGCTGCGGTTCTTGCCGGTCCGCTGGCTGCGGCGGAGCTGGGGGACGACGGGCTGCATAAGACGTCCTGGATGCGGGACACCTTCAAGGATCTGCGCG
Organism: Leisingera sp. UBA4491; assembly: GCF_002388965.1. Classification (NCBI taxonomy): domain Bacteria; kingdom Pseudomonadati; phylum Pseudomonadota; class Alphaproteobacteria; order Rhodobacterales; family Roseobacteraceae; genus Leisingera; species Leisingera sp. UBA4491. The sequence goes on from NZ_DGNN01000010.1 coordinate 65,406, forward strand.
AAGACCTGGAAGAGGCCAATGGCGAGGGCAAGCGGCTGGTGCTGTTCTTTGAACAGCGCGGCTGCATCTATTGCACCAAGATGCATGAGGAAGTCTTTCCCCGCCCGGAGGTCAGCCAGTATATCGAGGACAATTACTTTGTCGTGCAGCTGAACCTTCACGGCGACGTGGAGGTGACGGATTTCGATGGCGAAACGCTGCCGGAAAAGGACATGGCGCGCAAATGGCGGGTGCTGTTCACGCCGACGATTCTGTTCCTGCCGGAAGAGGTGGGCGAAGATGCCACCGCGCCTGAGGCGGCGGTGGCGGTGATGCCGGGCGCATTTGGTGCGGGCACCACGCTGGACATGTTTACATGGGTCAACGAAAAGCGGTATGCGCTTGATAATGAGGAAGATTTCCAGCGCTACCACGCGCGCCGCATTCAAGAGCGCAACAATGGGTCCACAGACTGACGTTTTGCGCACGATCTATAAAAATTCACAATAATGAATTTGTTGTTGCGTATCCGGGGCGCTGTGCCCTACGGTATGCAAAGCTAAGCAAGCCGCCCGGGAACAGCGGCAGCCAATGGGAGGAAACATGAAGCTTACATCTCTGACACTGGCGCTAAGCCTGGCCGGGACTGCGGCTTTGGCCGGGGAGGTTGCTCCGAAAGCGGTGCAGTTTGGCGAGTCGGGTGAGGTTGCCGCCTCGCTGACCGGCGTGGCCGGCGATGCGGCCAACGGGGCGATTGTTGCCGGCTCCAAGTCCAAGGGCAACTGCGTCGCCTGCCACCAGGTGAGCGCGCTGGCGGATGTGCCGTTTCATGGCGAGATCGGCCCGTCGCTGGATGGCGCCGGCGACCGCTGGACTGTGGAAGAGCTGCGCGGCCTGATTGCCAATGCCAAGATGACATTCGAAGGCACGATGATGCCGGCCTTTTACAAGGTCGAGGGCTTCATCCGACCGGGCGATGCCTACACCGGCGAGGCCGGGGCTGAGCCGCTGCCGCCGATCCTGACGGCGCAGGAGATCGAGGATGTGGTCGCGTTCCTCGCGACGCTGAAAGAAGAGTAAAGCGCGGGCGGGGCCGTTCAGCGCCCTGCACCGATGTGAAGTCAAAGGAGAGATATGATGGAGTTCTCACGCCGTGAGACCCTGGCGATGGGCCTGGGCGCTGCCATGGTTACCGTGCTGCCGTTCCGCGTGAGCGCGGCGGCGGATGACCGGATTGCCGCCTTTACCGGCGGTGCCGAATTGGCCGAAGGGGGCGTGACCCTGAACGCGCCGGAGATTGCCGAGAACGGCAACACCGTTCCGATTTCGGTCGAGGCGCCGGGCGCCACCGCAATTCTGGTGCTGGCCGCCGGCAACCCGGAACCGGGGGTGGCAACCTTCAACTTTGGCCCTGGCGCGGCGCAGCAGGCGGCCTCCACCCGGATCCGCCTGGCGGGCACCCAGGACGTGGTTGCGGTTGCCAAGCTGGCGGACGGCTCTTTTGCCAAGGCCAGCGCCACCGTCAAAGTGACCATCGGCGGCTGCGGCGGCTGAGGCCGCCCGCACCCTGAACGGAATTCTTAAGGAGAATTAAAGACATGGCATCCGGTGTTAAACCCCGCGTCAAGGTCCCGAAGTCCGCTGCCGCCGGTGAGGCGGTCACCATCAAGACGCTGATCAGCCACAAGATGGAAAGCGGCCAGCGCAAGGACAAGGAAGGCAACCTGATCCCGCGCTCGATCATCAACCGCTTCACCTGCGAGTTCAACGGCACCATGGTGCTGGACGTCGCGATGGAGCCCGCGATCTCCACCAACCCGTATTTCGAATTCGACGCGACCGTTCCGGAAGCGGGCGAGTTCGTCTTTACCTGGTATGACGACGACGGCTCCGTCTACGACACCAAGAAGCAAATCGCCATCGGCTGATCCGTTCCGGATCTTCAGGCACGCGTCCTGTCCGGTGTGAACCGGGCAGGGCAGGCACCCAAGGGAGGAAAAGGAATGAACAAAAAGGCAATCACAGCCATTGCCGCTGTGCTGGCGCTGCCGATGGCGGCGGGCGCAGGCCCCGATGACGACAAGCTGGTGGTCAACGAGGACATCGAGATGATCACCAAGGCCGCGGCGCCCGCCCATGTGGCGGATGTGCTGGACGAGGTGATGTCGGGCTGGCACTTCCGCTCGGACGAGACGCAAGCGCTGCAGATGGATGACTTCGAGAACCCGGCGATGGTGTTTGTCGATCAGGCGCAGGAAGCCTGGGACACTGCCGACGGGTCCGAGGGCAAATCCTGCGCGTCGTGCCACGGCGACGTCGCGGAAAGCATGGCAGGCGTACGCGCGGTGTACCCGAAGTGGAACGAAGAGGCTGGCGAGGTCCGCACCCTGAACATGCAGATCAACGATTGCCGCGAAAACCAGATGGGCGCGGAGAAGTGGAAATACTCCGGAGGCGACATGGCCGCGATGGAGGCGCTGATCTCTGTCCAGTCGCGCGGGCTGCCGGTGAACGTCGCCATCGACGGCCCGGTCCAGGCGACCTGGGAGCAGGGCAAGGAGCTGTACTACACGCGCACCGGTCAGCTGGAGCTGTCCTGCGCGAACTGCCATGAAGACAACTATGGCAACATGATCCGCGCCGACCACCTGAGCCAGGGCCAGATCAACGGCTTCCCGGTGTACCGCCTGAAGAACACCAAGCTGAACACCGCCCACGCGCGGTTCAAGGGCTGCGTGCGCGACACCCGCGCCGAGACCTACAAGCCGGGTTCCGCGGAGTTTGTCGCGCTGGAGCTCTATGTCGCCTCGCGCGGCAACGGCCTGTCGGTCGAAGCTCCCTCCGTCCGCAACTGATCTTTGCGCCCCGCGCCTGTTTCCAGGTGCGGGGCGTATCTCTTTTGAAACATTCATTCACGTGAATATATCGCGTGAACAAACAGGATACCGGTACTCATGATCTCGCGCCGCGATTTTCTGCAGGTTTCCATGGCTGCATCCGCCATGGTGGGGGCGTCAGGCTTTGGCAATTGGGCGCGGCTGGCTGCGCAGCAGTCGCTGACCCAGGACCAGCTGCTGGAGTTTGACACCTTTGGCAATATCAGCCTGATCCATGTGACCGATATTCACGGCCAGCTGAAGCCGATCTATTTCCGCGAACCCTCAGTCAATCTGGGGGTCGGAGAGAACAAGGGCCACGTGCCCCACATCACCGGCGCCGACTTCCGCAAGGTGTATGGGATCGCCGACGGCAGCCCTTCGGCCTATGCGCTGACCTACAATGACTTCTCTGCGCTCGCCAAGGCCTATGGCCGCGTCGGCGGGCTGGACCGGGTGTCGACCATCGTAAACGCGATCCGCGCCGACCGCCCCGATGCGCTGCTGCTTGACGGCGGCGACACCTGGCACGGCTCCTATACCTGCCATCACACCCAGGGCCAGGACATGGTCAACGTGATGAACGCGCTGAAGCCGGATGCGATGACCTTTCACTGGGAGTTCACGCTGGGCAGCGGCCGGGTGAACGAGATCGTCGAGAACCTGCCCTTTGCCGCGCTTGGCCAGAATATCTTTGACTCGGAATGGGACGAGCCGGCGGAGCTGTTCAAGCCTTACAAGTTCTTTGAGCGCGGCGGCGCCAATGTGGCGGTGATCGGCCAAGCCTTCCCCTACATGCCGATTGCCAATCCGGGCTGGATGTTCCCGGAGTATTCATTCGGCATCCGCGACGAGCATATGCAGGCCATGGTCGACGAGGTCCGCGCGGCAGGCGCCGATGTGGTGGTGGTGCTGAGCCACAACGGTTTTGACGTCGATAAGAAGATGGCTAGCAAGGTGCAGGGCATCGACGTTATCCTGTCGGGCCACACCCACGATGCGCTGCCGGAGCCGGTGCTGGCCGGCAAAACCCATATCATCGCGTCCGGGTCGAACGGGAAATTTGTTTCGCGCGTGGATCTGGATGTGCGCGACGGCCAGCTGATGGGGCTGCGGCACAAGCTGATCCCGGTGTTCTCGGATGTGATCGCGCCGGACCCGGCGGTGGCGCAGCTGATCGAGGCCGAGCGCGCGCCCTTCAAGGCGCAGCTGGAGGAGGTGATCGGCCAGACCGATACGCTGCTGTACCGCCGCGGCAACTTCAACGGCACCTGGGACGACCTGATCTGCGATGCGCTGCTGAGCGAGCGGGAAGCGGATATCGCCATGTCGCCCGGCGTGCGCTGGGGGCCGTCGCTGGTGCCGGGGGATGACATCACCCGCGAGGATATCTGGAACGTGACCTCGATGTCTTATGGCGAGGCCTACCGGAGCGAGATGACCGGTGAGTTCATCAAGGTGATCCTGGAGGATGTGGCCGACAACATCTTCAATCCCGATCCCTATTACCAGCAGGGCGGCGACATGGTGCGGATCGGCGGCATGGGCTACCGCATCGACATCACCAAGCCGCAGGGCGAGCGGATCAGCGAGATGACCCTGCTGAAGACGGGCGAGGCGATCGATCCGGCCAAGTCCTATGTGGTGGCCGGCTGGGCCAGCGTGAACGAGGGCACCGAAGGCCCGATGATCTGGGATGTGGTCGAGGATCACATCCGCAAGCTTGGCACCGTGACCCTGGACCCCAACAACTCTGTGCAGGTGGCGGGCGCGTAATCAGCGCCCGCCCCGGCAGGGGCAGATCACACCCGCCCGGGCGGCGGGCCCATCGAAAAATTTTGCGCAGTTGAATTCACGAACGTGAATTTATCTATGTAAGGAGGCAAAGAAAATGAGTGATGACGCCAAGAGCCTGGCACCTTCGCGCCGTCAGTTCCTGACCGGGGCGGCGGCGGCCGGTGCAGGGGCGGTGGCGGCCGGGGCTGCCAGGGCGGCCGCACCCGATCCGCTGATTACCGAAGTGCAGGACTGGGCCAGCGGCCTGGGCGAGGGGGTGGATGCCACGCCCTATGGCCTGCCGATCAAATACGAAAGCGATGTGGTGCGCCGCAATGTGGAGTGGCTGACGGCGGACACCATCAGCTCGATCAACTTCACGCCGATCCACGCGCTGGACGGCACCATCACGCCGCAGGGCTGCGCGTTTGAACGCCATCATTCAGGCGCGATTGAGCTGCGCAAGGAAGACTACAGGCTGATGATCAACGGCCTGGTCGGGACGCCGCTGGTGTTCACATACGAGGATTTGGAGCGCTTCCCGCGCGAGAACCGCGTCTATTTCTGCGAATGCGCGGCGAACTCCGGGATGGAGTGGGCCGGCGCGCAGCTGAACGGCGCGCAGTTCACCCACGGCATGATCCACAACATGGAATACTCCGGCGTGTCCCTGCGGACGCTGCTGGAGGAAGCCGGGGTCAAACCGGAGGGCAAGTGGGTCTATGTGGAAGGCGCGGATGCGTCCTCCAACGGCCGCTCGATCCCGCTGGAGAAGGCGATGGACGACGTGCTGGTCGCCTTCAAGGCCAACGGCGAGGCGCTGCGCAAGGAGCATGGCTATCCTGTGCGGCTGGTGGTGCCGGGCTGGGAAGGCAACATGTGGATCAAATGGCTGCGGCGGGTCGAGGTGATGGACCAGCCGGTCGAGAGCCGCGAGGAGACCTCTAAATACACCGACACGCTGGCCAACGGCATCAGCCGCAAGTGGACCTGGGAGATGGATGCCAAATCCGTCGTCACCAGCCCCAGCCCGCAGGCGCCCATCAAGCATGGTGCAGGGCCGCTGGTGATCACCGGTCTGGCCTGGTCGGGCCGCGGTGCGGTCACCGGTGTGGATGTGTCGCTGGACGGCGGCAAGAACTGGACCGAGGCGCGGCTGGCGGCTCCGGGAACGGACAAGGCGCTGACCCGGTTCTACCTGGATATCAACTGGGACGGCTCCGAGATGCTGCTGCAGAGCCGGGCCAAGGATTCTTCAGGCTATGTGCAGCCCACCAAGGCGCAGCTGCGCGAGGTGCGGGGCTTGAATTCGATCTATCACAACAACGCCATCCAGACCTGGTGGGTCAAGGCAAACGGGGAGGCGGAGAATGTCGAGGTTTCTTGAAGTGCTGATGAAACCCGCTGAGGGCAGCGCCCGACCCTGGGTGGGTGCGGGAGCGCCCTCCCGTGGGGAGGGCCGGGCGCTGCCCGGCCTGTCGGCCAGGCGGAACTTGGTTGCAGCTGCTGTTTTGTCCACGATGTTCGTGACGCCCGCTGCAGCGGAAAAATTCGGCCTCGGCCGTCCCGCGCTGCCGGAGGAAATCGCGGCATGGGACCTGGACGTGGCCCCCGACGGCACCGGCTTGCCCGCAGGCTCGGGCGATGTGTTCACCGGCGAGGAGGTCTTTGCCGAGAAATGCGCGGTCTGCCATGGCGATTTTGCCGAGGGCGTGGGCAACTGGCCCAAGCTGGCAGGCGGGCAGGGCACGCTGGACCATGAGGACCCGCTGAAGACGGTGGGCAGCTACTGGCCCTATCTGTCGACCACATGGGACTACGTGAACCGGTCGATGCCCTTTGGCAACGCGCAGTCGCTGACGCCGGATGAGGTGTACGCCATCGTGGCCTATATCCTCTATTCCAACGATCTGGTGGATGATGAGTTCGTGCTGTCGGACGAGACCTTCCTGGAGGTTGAACTGCCGAATGCGGACGGCTTTATCCTGGACGACCGTCAGGAGGCGGAGAAGCATTTCTGGAACCCGGAGCCTTGCATGGAGAACTGCAAGGACAGCGTCGAGATCACCAAGCGGGCCATGGTGCTGGATGTGACGCCGGAGGAGGAAGGTGCCGAGGCCGCTGCTGAGACCCCTGCCGAGGCGCCGGCCGGGGACGCTGAACCGGTGCAGGACGCCGCGGCGGAACAGCCCTCAGAGGAACCGGTGCAGACGGCTGCGGTTCTGGATCCGGAACTGGTGGCCCAGGGCGAGAAGACCTTTAAGAAGTGCAAGGCCTGCCACCAGGTGGGCGATGGCGCCAAGTCCAAAACCGGGCCGGTTCTGAACGGCATTGTCGGCGCCCCGGCCGGCCATGCGGAGGGGTTCCGGTATTCCAAGGCGATGGCAGCCGCGGCGGACGAGGGGCTGGTCTGGACCGAAGCTGAGCTGGCGGCCTTTCTGGCCAAGCCCAAGACCTACATGAAGGGCACCAAGATGTCCTTTGCCGGGCTGAAGAAGGACAGCGATATTGAGGCGGTCATCGCCTATCTGCAGTCCTATTCTCAGTAGGCGCAGCCCTGAAGGGTGGTGAAAGAGGGCGCTAGAGGCGCCCTTTTTTGCTTGGGAGCCGAACCTTCTATTGCCGCGGCGGGAAAACAAGGACGTTTGCGCCCTTGAAACGTTCCAGCCGGGCTTGCGGCTGCGGCTCCGGCGCGGGGCTGGTCAGCCCCGGCGGCAGATGGGCGCAGGTTTCGGGAATTGCCCTGCACAGGGAGACTTGGCGCCCGGTCAGAAGCTCCAGCCGGCTGGCCAGGCTGCTGGCCCGGTGAAGGCCTGCCTTGCGCGCTGCCGGGTAATCCAGAATGCTGCCAGTGGCATAGACCGGCCCTGGTTGAGCGGCAATGGCGGCTGCCATAGCGCGGGTCTCGTGCTGCCAGTCGCGGAAGCGGGTGAATTGCACAGCGGTCTGCACCAGGTAACTGAGTGCAACCAGCAGCACCGCATTGCGCGCCAGCCGCCCGGGCAGGCCGGGGCCGCGGCTGAGCTCTTGCGCGGCCCGCACGATCAGCACCGCGTAGATGATCCAGGTGAAGTGAAAGGCCCGCACCGGGATCGTCACGCCCAGCTTCAGCACCTGCAGCGTCATCAGCGCCATCCCGGCCCAAAGCGCGGTCCAGAGGTAGAGGGCCTCCAGCGGCTGGCGGCGCAGCAGCACGGCGGTGGCGGCAATCAGCAGGCACAGGTGAAACAGCAGAACCGGCGTGGACTGGAAGCTCAGCTTGCCGAGCAGGACCGAAAGCGTCTCCTGCAGCAGCGGCAGGTGCGACCACAATCCGGCAAGGTCCTGCGCCGGGTCCGGGCTGCGGGCCGGGTCCAGCGGGATGCCAAAGACGCCATGCACCTGCCAGTTCAACGCATAGACGGCCAAAACCGCGCCCGCGAAACTGGCCCCGAACAGGATCAGAAGCCGGGCCAAGTCCGGCAGCGAGCGCTGCCGCGTGCTGATCAGGCAGACCGCAAGCAGGATCAGCGGAAAGGTGGTGTAGGCCGTGAAGGCAAGCAGCGTGAAAAGCGGCAGCAGCAGGCGCAGGGCGGCCTGAGACAGCACCAGCGCCAGGCAGGCAAACAGCGCCAGCACCGCAAACCCGGGGATGAGCGTGCTGGACCAGGGCGCCATCAGAAACACCGGCGGGGCCGGCAGCAGGGTGAGGGCCAGAACCGCAGTAAACCATTTGCGGCTGCCGGGCGGGGTGGCCGCGGTTGCGATGGCGGCGGCGGTCACGCCCCAAAGGATCTGGAACAGAACGAAATTCAGCCAGGCCGGCGTTACCGCGCCGCGCAGGTGCCACAGGTAATTGAGCCAGCGGCCTTCGGTCAGGGTTTTCTGCCAGAACCTTTCGGGCTGGGCGAGAAGGGCGGGGTAATCGTCGTAGCGGACAATCGGATCCGCGATATTGCCAGCCGAAACGGCCAGCAGAACCGGAAGGGCCACGGCACAGGCCGCGAGGAAGGCAGGCAGGCTGCCAGCTGCCGCGCGGGTGGCTTGCGGCAGTTGAGGGTCCGGGGAACGGCGCATGGATTAATTCCGTTTGGTTTTAGAATGCCGCCCTGACCGCCAGCCGCCTTTGAATTCAGCGCGGCACAGGTGCAGGGGGGGGAAATGATTGTCTGAATTTGCCAGCCGCCAGGGCAGCAGCAGCACCGGCGCAGTGAAGCAGCTGGGCGGGCATTTTTCAAGGTCCGGTCCGCGCACCTGCCGGCCTCACCCGAGCGCTTAACTGGCGCGGCGGCCTTTGCGGGGCGTGCCGGGTTTCAGCTCCAGCCCTTGCGGAAGAAATGCGGGGAGGCGCCGAACTTGCGCTTGAACTGGCGCGAGAAATGGGTGGCGGAGTTGAAGCCCGAGGCGAGCGCGATTTCGGTGACGCTCATCGAGGTTTCGTTCATCAGCGCAAAGGCATGGCTGAGGCGCATGTCAAAATAGACGTGCATCGGGCTTTGGTTCAGATAGCGCGAGAACAGCCGCTCCAGCTGGCGGCGGGAGATGTCGAGCCGGTCGCACAGCTCGCCGATGGACAGCGGCTCCTCGATCGATTCCTGCATCAACTGCAGCGCATTCAGCAGCCGCTGGTTGCGGCTGCCGATGGCCACCGCGTAGTTCGATTTCTGCGGCGCCGCCTGGCCGCCGGAGCGCACGTGCAGGCACATGTCGGCGACGATGATTGCCAGCTGCTTGCCGTGGCGTTCCTCGATCAGGTGCAGCATCATGTCGGTTGCGGCGTTGCCGCCGCCGCAGGTCATCAGCGGCCCCGAGATCTCAAAGATATTGGGCGAGGGCGCGAGGCTCGGATAGCTTTCCAGGAACCCCGGCTGGTTCTCCCAGTGCAGGGTGAACTTGTGATTCTTGATCAGCCCGGCCTGGGCCAGCGCAAAGGCGCCGGTGCAAATGCCGCCGATGGCGCGGCCAAAGCGGCTTTCTCGGCGCAGCCAGTTCAGAGTGATCTCTGTGGCGGCGCTGTGCGGCTCGACCCCTGCGCAAACAAAGCCGAGTGAATCCGAGGGCAGCGGCTGCAGCGGGGTGTCCGGCGTCACCACCATGCCGTTGGAGCAGCGCACCGGCTGGCCGTCCTCTGTCATGATGTACCAGCGGTAGAGCCGGGTGCCGGTCACCTGGTTGGCAATGCGCAGGGGCTCGATGGCGGCGGCCACCGGCAGCATCGTCGCCTTGGGCAGCAGCAGGAAATAGAAATCCTGCGGCGCGCCCTCGAACGGGATGGCGAGATTGGCGGCGGCGCCTTTCTGAACGAAGCTGTCATCGGACATGGCGGGACCCCAGCGCGGCACCCGGGCAGCCGGGCGGAATTCGGACTTGATTTTGCTTCCTAAGGCGCTGACGCAGGCCACAGCCCTAGAATAGCGACAGCGTTCCTGCGGATTGCGACACCGCATGCAGGTTTGCGGCACCGTAAAATGCCCGCCGCCCCTTGCAGGTCAAAAGGGGCGATACTAAGACTCGGGTAACACACTGTCGGGTATGGTGCCGGACATAAACAACGCAGGCAGGTCGAAATGATTGATTCCAGAGAAACATACATGAACACCCTGGTCCCGATGGTGGTTGAGCAGACCAGCCGGGGCGAGCGGGCCTATGACATCTTTTCCCGCCTGCTGAAGGAACGGATCATCTTTGTGAACGGTCCGGTGCATGACGGGATGAGCTCGCTGATCGTGGCGCAGCTGCTGCACCTTGAAGCGGAAAACCCGTCCAAGGAAATTTCCATGTACATCAACTCGCCCGGCGGGGTGGTGACCTCCGGCCTGTCGATCTATGACACCATGCAGTACATCAAGCCCAAGGTGTCCACCCTGGTGATCGGCCAGGCGGCGTCGATGGGGTCATTGCTGCTGACGGCTGGGGAAAAAGGCATGCGCTTCTCGCTGCCCAACAGCCGCGTGATGGTGCACCAGCCCTCCGGCGGCTTCCAGGGGCAGGCGACCGATATCATGATCCACGCCGAAGAGACCCTGAAGCTGAAGAAGCGCCTGAACGAGATCTACGTCAAGCACACCGGCCAGGACTACGACACAGTCGTGAACGCGCTGGAGCGCGACAACTTCATGGCGCCGGAAGAGGCGAAGGAGTTCGGCCTGATCGACGAAATCGTTGAAAACAGAGCCAAAGGCGATGACGAGCAGGCCTGAGGCCTGCGCTTGTGACCAGCGGTGCGCCCTGCGATTAACTTGGGGCGCACTTTCACATTGTGGCGGCCTAAGCAGTGGCTTAAGCTGGCAGAAAGTTGACTTGCCCCGCAGCGCGGGCGCATCGGACCGGGCGGACTGAAAGGTAGACCATGGCGACGAATTCAGGCGGCGACAGCAAAAACACCCTCTATTGCAGCTTCTGCGGCAAGAGCCAGCATGAAGTGCGCAAGCTGATCGCCGGCCCCACCGTATTCATTTGCGATGAATGCGTCGAACTGTGCATGGACATCATCCGGGAAGAGACCAAGGCCTCCGGGCTGAAGGCGACCGACGGGGTGCCGACACCCAAGGACATCTGCCAGGTGCTGGATGACTATGTGATCGGTCAGGCCACCGCCAAGCGGGTGCTGTCGGTTGCGGTGCACAACCACTACAAGCGTCTGAACCACGCCCAGAAGGCTGGCTCGGACATCGAACTGGCAAAATCCAACATCCTGCTGATCGGCCCCACCGGCTGCGGCAAAACGCTGCTGGCGCAGACGCTGGCGCGGATTCTGGATGTGCCGTTCACCATGGCGGATGCCACCACGCTCACCGAGGCCGGTTACGTGGGCGAAGATGTCGAGAACATCATCCTGAAACTGCTGCAGTCGTCGGAATACAACGTCGAGCGCGCACAGCGCGGCATCGTCTATATCGACGAGGTCGACAAGATCACCCGCAAGTCGGAAAACCCCTCGATCACCCGCGACGTGTCGGGCGAGGGCGTGCAGCAGGCGCTGCTGAAGCTGATGGAAGGCACCGTGGCCTCGGTTCCGCCGCAGGGCGGGCGCAAGCATCCCCAGCAGGAATTCCTGCAGGTGGACACCACCAATATCCTGTTCATCTGCGGCGGCGCCTTTGCCGGCCTCGACAAGATCATCGCGGCGCGCGGGAAGGGCTCGGCGATGGGCTTTGGCGCTGATGTGCGCGACAACGATGAGCGCGGCGTCGGTGAAATCTTCCAGGATCTGGAGCCGGAAGACCTGCTGAAATTCGGCCTGATCCCGGAATTTGTCGGCCGTCTGCCGGTTCTGGCAACGCTGGAGGACCTGGACGAGGAGGCGCTGGTCACCATCCTGACCGAGCCGAAGAACGCCCTGGTCAAACAGTACCAGCGCCTGTTCGAGCTGGAAGACACCGAACTGGACTTCACCGAAGAAGCGCTGAAGGCGATTGCCCGCAAGGCGATCGAACGCAAGACCGGCGCCCGCGGCCTGCGCTCGATCATGGAGGACATCCTGCTGGATACCATGTTCGACCTGCCGGGCATGGACAGCGTGACCAAGGTGGTCGTGAACGAAGAGGCGGTGACCTCGGACGCGCAGCCGCTGATGATCCACGCGGATGCCGAGAAAGAACCCGCAACGGCCGGGTAAACGGAAATGACTTAAATCAGACGGCGCGGTTTTTTCCGCGCCGTTTGTCTTTTGGGGGCGGCTCGGCAGAGGGGGCGCTGCCCCCGCAGCGGCAGGCCGCTGCTCCCCTGGGATATTTTCAGCCAGAAGAAGGTGAAAGGCGATGATCAAACGGATTTCCTCCGGCGGTGAGTTCGAGGCCAAGATCGGCTATTGCCGCGCCGTGGTTGCGGGCGGGTTCGTGCATGTGGCCGGAACGGTTGGCCAGGGCGACGATGTGGTGGCGCAGTGCCGGTCGGCGCTGGACACCATCGGCGCGGCGCTGGAGAAGGCGGGGGCAAGCTTCGCCGATGCGGTGCGGGTCAACTACTACCTGCCGGATGCAGCGGAGTTTGAGCCTTGCTGGCCGGTTCTGGCCGAAACCTTTGGCGCCAGCCCGCCGGCGGCGACGATGATCGAATGCAATTTGATTGATCCGAAGTACCGCATCGAGATCGAGGTAACCGCGCTGGCACCGGCGGACAGCTGAGCCGGCGGATGCCCCGCACGCACGCGGGGCTGAGGCAAAACTGTCCGTTCCCGCCGGCAGGCCCCAAGCGACGGCGCAAGCCACTGGACCTTGGCGGGAAATTGGGCCATATCAAGATCGGAAAACTCCGGAGGCATCCATGGGAATCCTGAACACTCTTCTGCGCGCTGTGACCTGGTGGAACGGTTCCACCCTGAACACCCGGATCTTCACCGCCCGCAAGGGCATCAAGGTGGGTGAGGATGATCAGGGCAATGTCTTTTACCGCAATGCCGATGACAGCAAGCGCTGGGTGATGTTCAACGGCGAAGTGGAAGCCTCCCGCGTCAGCCCGGACTGGCACGGCTGGCTGCACCGGACCTTTGACGAGGTGCCGAGCGAGAAGCCGCTGAAGCATAAGCCCTGGGAAAAGCCGCACCAGGAAAACCTGACCGGCACCATGATGGCCTATGCGCCTGCGGGCTCGATCCGCGCCGGCGGCGAGCCCAAGGAGCGCCGCGACTATGAGGCCTGGGTGCCCGAATAAACATCTGCCAGAAGGCTGGTTTCATGTCACAAAATCCTACTGAAGTTTTGGCCGGTGGCGTCGTGCTGGCCGCCGCGGTCGCGTTTGCCGTCTATGCCGGGCAGGCTGCGGGCCTGTCGCGGGCCGGCGCTACCTATGATCTGAGCGCGTCTTTCCGGTCCCTTGAGGGCGTCAGCGTCGGCACCGATGTGCGGCTTGCGGGCGTCAAGATCGGCACCGTGACCGGTGTTGACCTGAACCCGGAAACCTTCCGCGCCGACACCCGGTTTTCGGTAAAGCAAGGGATCGATATCCCCGATGACAGCGCGGTGGTGATTTCTTCCGAGGGGCTGCTGGGCGGCAATTTCGTGGAAATCATGCCGGGCGGCTCTGCCTTCGCTTTCGAGCCGGGGGATGAGATCGAGGATACCCAAGGCGCGGTCAGCCTGATTTCGCTGCTGGTGAAATTCGTGGCAGGCGGCGGGGAAGACTCGTGAAGCGGCTGGCCGCTGCCCTGGCCGCAGGCCTGCTGGCCCTGCCTGCCTGGGGGCAGGAGCAGGTGGCGCAGAGCGGTGCGGCACAGGGCACTGCGGCGGTGCTGCGGGCGCTGGACAAAGTCAACGGCCACAGCATGGATGCCGAGATCGCGGTCGGCGGCAGTGGGGAGATGTTCGGGCTGCTGGTCACCGTGTCGGACTGCCGCTATCCGGCGGAGAACCCGACCGGGGATGCCTACGCCTTTCTCACCGTGCGCAATCCCGCTGACAATGCGGTGCAGTTCGAGGGCTGGATGATCGCGTCCAGCCCGGCGCTGAACCCGCTGGACCACAGCCGTTATGATGTCTGGGTCATCCGCTGCAGCAGCAGCTGAGGCGCGGGCACGGCGGGGCGGTTGAAATCGGCCTCATTTGACAAGGCGTCGCGCAGCAGCGCCCGGTAGCGGGCGCGGCTGACCTCAATGCCGCCGAGGGAAGCCAGGTGCGGGGTCAGAAACTGGGTGTCGCACAAGATGAAGCCAGCCTGCACCAGCCGGTCAACCAGATAGGCCAGCGCCACCTTGGAGGCGTCGCGGCGGCGGGAGAACATGCTTTCGCCGAAAAATGCGCCGCCCAGTGACACCCCATAAGTGCCTCCGGCCAGAATGCCCTGATGCCAGACCTCCAGCGAATGGGCGTTGCCCATCGCGTGCAGTTCCAAGTAGCGGTCGCGGATTTCGGCGCTGATCCAGGTTTCCGCCCGGTCGGCGCAGCCCTCCACCACGCCGGCAAAGTCGCGGTTCACGGTGATCTCAAAGCCGCCGTTGCGGATGCGCTTGGCCAGGGAGCGGGAGATACGGAAGCCGTCCAGCGGCAGGATCCCGCGCCGTTTGGGGTCGACCCAGAACACTTCCGGGTCGTCGCGGTGTTCGGCCATCGGGAAAACACCGGCGGAATAGGCGTGCAGCAGGAGATCGGCAGTCAGGCTCATGGTGCCGCCAGTATAAAGGGCAAAGGCAGGGAAAAGTAAAACGGGGCGCAGCCGGATGGCGCGCCCCGCGGGTTTTAGGCCGGTGTGTTTTTTTCCAGCCAGCGTTCCAGCCAGTGGATGCCGTATTCGCCGGTGTGGATGTCCTGCTCCTCCAGCAGCGCATGGAACAGCGGCACGGTGGTGTCGATGCCGTCGATGATCAGCTCGCCCAGGGCGCGGTGCAGGCGGGCAAGCGCCTCGGTCCGGTCGCGGCCGTGCACGATCAGCTTGCCGATCAGCGAGTCATAGTAGGGCGGGATCGAGTAGCCGTCATAGAGCGCTGAATCCATCCGCACACCCAGGCCGCCGGGGGCGTGGAACGCGGTGATCTTGCCCGGGCAGGGCGAGAAGTTCGGCAGCTTTTCGGCGTTGATCCGGACCTCGATGGCGTGGCCGTTGATCTCCAGATCGTCCTGCGTGAACGACATCGGCAGGCCTTCGGCCACCCGGATCTGTTCGCGCACAAGGTCGACGCCAAAGATGGCTTCGGTCACCGGATGCTCCACCTGCAAGCGGGTGTTCATCTCGATGAAGTAGAACTCGCCGTCTTCATAGAGAAATTCCACGGTGCCGGCGCCGGAATAGCCCATCTTGCCGATCGCGTCGGCACAGATCTTGCCGATGCGGGCACGCTCTTCCGGGGTGATGCAGGGGCCGGGGGCCTCCTCGAACACCTTCTGGTGGCGGCGCTGCAGCGAGCAGTCGCGCTCAGCCAGGTGAATGCCGGTGCCCTTGCCGTCGCCAAAGACCTGCACTTCGATGTGACGCGGCTTCTGGAGGTATTTCTCCATGTAAACTTCGTCATTGCCGAAGGCGGCCTTGGCCTCGGACCGGGCGGTGGAGAAGGCCGAGACCAGTTCTTTCTCGTCCTTGGCCACCTTCATGCCGCGGCCGCCGCCGCCGGCGGTCGCCTTGATGATCACCGGGTAGCCCATGTCCTTCGCCGCCTTTTTGGCAGCGGCAATGTCGGGCACGCCGCCTTCGGAGCCCGGAACAACCGGAATGCCGAGGTTTTTGGCGGTTTCCTTGGCGGTGATCTTGTCACCCATGATGCGGATGTGTTCGGCCGAGGGGCCAATGAAGGTCAGCCCGTGGTCCTCGATGATCTGCACGAAATTGGCGTTTTCCGACAGGAAGCCGTAGCCCGGGTGAATCGCCTGGGCGCCGGTGATCTCGCAAGCGGAAATGATGGCCGGAATCGACAGGTAGCTTTGGGCGCCGGAGGGCGGCCCGATGCAGACCGATTCATCGGCCATGCGCACGTGCATCGCGTCGGAGTCGGCGGTGGAGTGCACCGCAACCGATTTGATGCCCATTTCCCGGCAGGCACGGATCACGCGCAGGGCGATCTCGCCGCGGTTGGCAATCAGGATCTTGTCAAACATGGCAGATCCTTATTCGATGATGACCAGGGGCGATCCGAATTCAACGGCGGCGCCGTCTTCGACCAGGATGCGCTTCACGGTGCCGGATTTCGGCGCCGGAATGTGGTTCATGGTCTTCATGGCTTCGACGATCAGCAGGGTGTCGCCTTCGCTGACCTGTGCGCCCACGGAAATGAAAGACGGCGAGCCCGGCTCGGGCTGCAGGTACACGGTGCCGACCATCGGCGAGGTCACGGCACCGGGGTGGCTGGCCGGATCGTCGTTTGCGGCTGCGGGGGCGGCAGCGGCAGGTGCGGCGGCGGCTGCAGCCGCCGCCGGGGCGGCAGGCACCTGAACCTGCATCGGCGCCGCGGCCATCGCGGTCTGGCGGGAGACGCGCACGTTCAGGCTGTCGTCATCGCCGTATTCCCGTTTGACCTGCAGCTCGGTCAGATCGTTTTCGCGCAGCAGCTCCGCCAGCGCCTTGATGAATGCCACATCCGCTTCGTGAGATTTGTTTGTCATATTGTCCTCAAGCCGGTTCCGACATGCCCGCCCGGGCCCGGAAGGCCCGGCAGGCAGGAAATTAGCGCGCTTATAGGGCAAGGATTACCGCAAGGAAAGCGCTGTCGATGCTTGCTGTAACATGGAGATGAATTGATAAATTTGCAATTGCCTGCCGCATTCAGACTCCAGTTGCCGGGTCACAGCGGCATTCCCGTCAGCTTGGCCACCAGTTCCGGCAGTTTGCGGGCGCCGAACTTTTGCAGCAGATGCGCCCGGTGGCTTTCGACCGTGCGGTAGGACAGGTCCAGCTGCTTGCCGATCTCCTTGGCCGACAGCCCCTTGCAGGTGAGGATCGCCACTTCGCGCTCGCGCGGGGTGAGGGAGACCACAGGGCGGTCGTCGGAAATGTCCGCAAAGGACCAGATGCCGGTCTGAAACGGCGCCTCAGGCGTCACCGACCGGCCGCGCACCCGGCACCAGAACAATCCGCCCGCCCGGCGGCGCATGATGCGTTCGTCGCTGTAGCTGCCGCGCTGCGCCTCTGGCTGCTGCAGAAGGGCGCCGATGCGGTTGAAATCCTCCTGGCTGGGGTACAGTTCGGCCACCAGCATGCCGGTATAGTCACCAGGCGCGCCGCCAAAGGTCGCCGCGAATTGCAGGTTGCACCGCGTGATGACGCGGCGTTCCAGGACGGCGAGGCCCACGGGGGCATGGTCAAAGGCAAGATCGTTCATATGGTACTTTTACCCCGGTATTTTTGCGGAATTGAAGGGGGCAGCCGCTGCGTGCCACGTTGCGCGCTGCGGGGCAAGCGGGAGAGGGCAAACGAATGAACATAGCGGTGTGGCTGCAGCGGACAGCGGCGGCAGAGGGCGCGCGGCCTGCATTGTATCTGGGGCGGGATCCGGTGGCGGATTACGCCGGGTTTCATGCGCGGGCGGCCTCGGTGGCGGGCTGGCTGCTGGCGCAGGGGATTTCACCGGGCGACCGGGTTGGCATCTTCATGAACAACTGCCCGGATTACCTGATCGCGCTTTATGCTATCTGGTATGCCGGCGCGGCGGCAGTTCCCATCAATGCCAAGCTGCACGGCAAGGAGGCGGAGTACATCCTGCAAAATTCCGGCACCGGCCTGCTGTTCACCTCGCCTGGGCTGACAGAGGCGGTTGCAGACACCGGGGCCGCGGTGCGCTGCGTGGATATCACCGGTGCGGATTATGCGGCGGCGCTTCAGGCGGAGCCGGTAGCGGGGCCTGCCTGCCGCGCGCCCGGGGATCTGGCGTGGCTGTTTTACACCTCCGGCACCACCGGGCGGCCCAAGGGGGTGATGATCACCCACCGGATGCTGATGACCATGGCCATCGCCTATTTCGCCGACGTGGATCAGGTGAGCGCCGCCGACCACGCGCTCTATGCCGCGCCGATGAGCCATGGCGCGGGCATCTACGCGATTCAGCACGTGCTGGCGGGCGCGCGCCACGTCTGCCCGGCCTCCGGCGGTTTCGATGAGGCAGAGATCTTCGGCCTTGCCGCGCATTTCGGGCGGGTCCACATGTTTGCCGCGCCGACCATGGTCACAAGAATGACGGCTGAGGCCAAGCGGCTGGGCTTCAAGGGGGACGGGCTGCGCACGGTCGTCTATGCAGGCGGGCCGATGTATGCCGCCGATATCATCGAGGCGGTTGAGCATTTCGGCCCGGTCTTCGTGCAGGTTTACGGTCAGGGCGAATGCCCGATGGCGATCACCGCGCTGCCGCGCCGCGACGTGCAGGACCGCGCGCATCCGCGCTGGCGCGAGCGGCTGGCCAGCGTCGGCAGGGCGCAAAGCGTGGTGGAGGTGCGGATCGGCACGCCGGAAGGCGTGTTTTTGCCCGCAGGCCAGCACGGCGAGATCATGGTGCGCGGCGATGCGGTGATGCCGGGCTATTGGGACAATCCCGAAGCGACGTCCAAGACCTTGCTCAACGGCTGGCTGATGACCGGCGACATGGGGGTGCTGGACGCGGACGGCTATCTGACGCTGCAGGACCGCTCCAAGGATATGATCATCACCGGCGGCTCCAATGTTTACCCGCGCGAGGTGGAGGAGGTGCTGCTGCTGCATCCGCAGGTGCGCGAGGTGTCGGTGGTGGGCCGCCCGCATGCGGATTGGGGCGAGGAGGTGGTGGCCTTTGTCGTGGGGGATGCGCCGGATGCGGAACTGGACGATCTGTGCAACAGCCGGATTGCCCGGTTCAAACGGCCGAAGGCCTATTTGCGCATCGATGCGCTGCCCAAGAACAACTACGGCAAGGTGCTGAAGACCGAGCTGCGGAAGATGGTCTGATGGCGCCAGCTCAGGCCGGGCGGGCGGCGGAGCCTTCGCTGCGGTCGGGCTGGCGCTGTCCCATCATCGTGTCGATCAGGAGGCTCATCAGTTCAGCCCGGCTGGCGGTGCCGGATTTACGGTAGATCGCATTCAGCTGCGCCTTGACGGTGCCTTCGGCACTGCCGCGCATGGCGGCGATTTCGGCCGTGCTGAGGCCCTTGACCAGAAAGGTTGCCACATCCAGTTCGGCAGGTGTCAGACCCCAGGCGGCAAACTCCGTGTTGATCACGTCCTGCACCGCGGCCTGGGCGGCGCTCAGGCTTTCCTCCAGATGCGCCTTGCGGCGCAGCAGCCACATCAGAATGCGGGTTTCAATAACGATGGCCGCAGTCAGCGCCAGCGCGGCAAGCCCTTCGATATAGGTGTGGCCGCGTTCCCCGGCTTCCGCCTCTCCGGCCTCCAAACCGCTGAGGTCCGCAATCACATCTCCGAGAAACACCGCCGCGCAAATGGCTTGCACGGCGATGACGGCGATCAGGACCCAAGGCTGGGCAGGGCCGTTCGGGGCGTGGCGCATCAGGGGCTCTCTCTGCTGGTTTCCGTGCCCTCCTTGTAGCCAGTGACCATCGCGCGCGCCAGATTGACTTTGGTCCGGCGGCTTTCAAACAGCACCGCCGCCACATGCAGCACAATGGAAATCTCCGCCCAGGAGACCAGCGCCTCATGCAGCGCTTCCGGCCATTCGATGCCCCAGAACATGTTTGTGGTCATCAGATAGCCGGTAAGGGCGATGCCGGTGATCGTCAGCAGCAGATTGTAGATCATCAGCGCGCCCAGTGGAGAGTGGCCGGGATGCCGCCGGATCCGGCCTGTGGCGATATCGCTCAGCTGCCCGGCCGCGGCGCCTGCATCGGGCGGAAAGCTGGAAAACCGCGCGTGGCGGCTGCCGATAAGGCCCCAGATCACCCGGATGCCGATGAGCGCGGCAACGGCATAGCCGATGTATTCATGAAGATTGCCCTCCGGATCGGTGACCAGCGCGTTGGCGGCAAAGCCCGCCGCCAGCGACCAGTGGAACAGCCGGACTACAGGGTCCCAGACGTATGTGCGGTGCATGTCAGCCCTCCTACCGTGGCCGGGCGCCGTATGGCGCCCGGCAGATGATGCCCTGAGCCGGTCAGTCGTCTTCCTTGACCTTCACCACCTCAAGCTTGCCGTTCAGGTAGACCTCGTACTTCTTGCCGTCCTTCACGGCGTAGGCCTCAAACTGGCCGTCTTCGGCTTCGATCTTGCGCACCTCGTAGCCCTGGCCTGTCAGCAGATCGCGGATCTTGGCCTGGGTGTCGGCGCTGGGGGCGCTGTCAGAGGCAAAGGCCGCTGCCGCAGGCAGGGTGAGAACAAGGGCGAGGAGTTTCAGTGAATGGCGCATCGGGTGTCCTTTCGGTGTCCTGGCCGGCGCCGCACCGGAATGGCGCGGTCCGTGTCAGAGACGTCGGGGCGGGAGCAGCAAAGGGAAATAGGCGCCAGGTTGGAACGGCGCAGAAACCGGGGCTGTATAACCCGGGTTTATTGCGGCAAAGACTGATGTTTGCAGGGCAGGCGCGGCGGTTGCCGGAAAAGAGGCCAGCCCTTGAACAGAGCCGGCCTCAGTCTGCCACTGCCGGCACGCGGGCGGCCGGCAAGACGGAGATGAATTTTGCAGCGCGCCTCAGATCGCCAGGTATTCGGCGCGCAGCTCCTCGTTTTCCAGAACCTCGGCGGCGGTGCCATCAAAGACAATGCCGCCCGTATCGAGGATCACTGCACGGTCTGCCAGTTCCAGGGCGCGGACTGCGTTCTGCTCGACAATGATGGTTGTCATGCCCTGTTCCTTGATGTGGATGAGGGTCTTTTCAATCTCGTCCACGATCACCGGGGCGAGGCCTTCGTAAGGTTCGTCCAGCAGAAGCACCTTGATGTCGCGGGCCAGCGCGCGGGCAATCGCCAGCATCTGCTGCTCGCCGCCGGAAAGGGTCACGCCCTCCTGCTTGCGGCGTTCGCCAAGGCGCGGGAACAGGTCATAAAGGCGCTCCAGAGACCAGCCGACGGGCGGGGCAATCTGTGCCAGCTGCAGGTTTTCCTCCACCGTCAGGCCGGGGATGATGCGGCGGTCTTCGGGCACCAGGCCCAGACCCACGGCAGCGGCCTCATAAGATTCCATCTTGTGCAGCGGCTTGTGGTCCAGCCAGATCTCGCCTCGTGTGACCAAAGGCGAGCCGGTACGCGCGATCGAGCGCAAAGTGGAGGTTTTGCCGGCACCATTGCGGCCCAGCAGTGCCAGAATCTCGCCCTCGTGGACGTTAAAGCTGATGCCCTGCACGATGTAGCTCTCGCCGTAATAGGCATGGACGTCCCAGACCGACAGAAAGGCCGGCGCGGTGGTGGCCATATTGGCGTTCTTGGAGAAATCGGGTTTCACGTTCATGGTGTTTCTCCTTTACGCGCTCTCGCCCAGGTACGCTTCGCGCACCTTTGGGTTGCCGCGGATGTTTTGCGGATCGTCCTCGACCAGCGGGGTGCCCTGGGCCAGCACGGTGATCCGGTTGGCGAGGCTGAAAACCACATGCATATCGTGTTCGATGATGGCGATGGTGATGTCGCGCTCGTCCGAGATCTGTTTCAGCAGGTCGATGGTGTTGTTGGTATCGGCGCGGGCCATGCCGGCGGTGGGCTCATCCAGCAGCAGCAGGCGCGGCTCTTGGCTCAGGCACATGCCGATCTCCAGCCGCCGCTTGTCGCCGCGGGACATGGCGGCGGCGTGCATGTGCCGCTTGTCCGACATGTTCATCTCTTCCAGCATGTGCTCTGCCTTTTGCAGAATGTCCTTCTGCCGCAAAACCGACGACAAGGCGTTCAGCTCGAACGCGCCGTCCCGTTTGGCAAAACAGGGGATCATCATGTTTTCCAGCACCGTCAGGTCGCCGAAGATTTCCGGCGTCTGGAACACGCGGCTGATGCCCATCTGGTTGATCTCATAGGGCGCGCGGCCCAGCACCGACTGGCCGTCGAACATGACGGACCCGGTGTCGGGGATCAGCTTGCCCACTAGGCAGTTCAGCAGGGTGGACTTGCCTGCACCGTTCGGCCCGATAATCGCGTGGACCGAGTTTTCCTTCACGCTGAGGTTCACGTTGGACAGCGCTTGCAGGCCGCCGAACCGTTTCCCCACGTCTTTGACTTCAAGGATACCCATGGCTCTGTCTCCTTATTCCGCGGGGTTGGTTTCGCCGGCAGCCTTGCTGCCATCCTTGGCCTTGCGGCCGCTGAGCCAGCCCTTGATCCGCTGGCCGCCTTCGACCAGGCCGCCGGGCAGGAAGATCACCACCAGCATGAACAGGATGCCCAGCGTCAGGTGCCAGCCCTTGCCGATGAAGGGGTGGATCAGGAACACCACCGCGTCCTCCATCCCGTCGGGCAGGAAGCTGAACCAGCTGTGCAGCACGTTGTCGTTGATCTTGGAGAAGATGTTCTCGAAGTACTTGATGAAGCCCGCGCCCAGAACCGGGCCGATCAGCGTGCCGGCACCGCCGAGGATGGTCATCAGAACCACCTCGCCGGAGGCGGTCCACTGCATCCGCTCGGCGCCCGCCAGCGGGTCCATCGAGGCCATCAGCCCGCCTGCCAGGCCCGCGTACATGCCGGAGATCACAAAGGCCGCCAGGGTGTAGGGCCGGGTGTTGAGGCCGGTGTAGTTCATCCGCTGCTGGTTCGACTTCACCGCCCGCAGCATCATGCCGAAGGGCGAGCGGAAGATGCGGATCGCCAGGTAGAAGGCGGCCAGCAGGATCAGCGCGCAGAGGTAATAGCCCGCGTTGAACTGGAACGCCCAGGGGCCGACGGCGAGTTCGAAAGTGGAGCGCATCTCCAGCCCGAACAGGTTGGTCACGGGGATCGAGCCGTCCGCGGTGGCGGAGACGCCCAGGATGCGGGGGTCTTCCAGCGTCAGCTGCAGCCCGGTCTCGCCGTTGGTGACCGGCGTCAGCACCGAATAGGCGAGGTTGAATGACATCTGCGCAAAGGCGAGCGTCAGGATCGAGAAGTAGATGCCGGAGCGGCGCAGGCTGATAAAGCCGATGAGCAGCGCAAACAGGCCCGCGACGATCACCGACAGCACAATCGCCGGGATCACGTTCATGCCGATGAGCTTGAACATCCAGACCGCGGAGTAGGAGCCGACCCCCAGAAAGGCCGCGTGGCCGAAGGACAGGTAGCCGGTGAGGCCAAACAGGATGTTGAAGCCGATGGCGAAGATCCCGAAGATCACGAAGCGCTGCATCAGGTCCGGATAGCCCGCATTGAACTGCGCCATGGCGCTGCCGGACGGGAAGGGGTTCAGGATGAAGGGGGCAAACAGCGTCAGGATGGCGACGATGATCAGCAGGGAAGTGTCTCTTTTGTCCAGTCCGAACATGTCTTAGTCCTCCATCACGCCTTTGCGGCCCATCAGGCCCCGCGGGCGGGTCAGCAGAATGATGATTGCGACCACATAGATGATGATCTGGTCGATGCCGGGGATCAGCGATTTGATCTCGTTCATCGAGGCAAAGCTTTCCAGAACACCCAGCAAGAAGCCCGCCAGCACCGCGCCGGGCAGGGAGCCCATGCCGCCGACAACCACCACCACGAAGCTGAGGACCAGGAAGTCCATGCCCATGTGGTAGTTGGGGGAGTTGATCGGCGTGTACATAACGCCCGCAAGGCCCGCGACGGCGGCGGCGATACCGAACATGATGGTGAAGCGGCGGTCGATGTTGATGCCCAGCAGGCCCACGGTCTCGCGGTCGGCCATGCCGGCCCGCACCACCATGCCGAAGGTGGTGAACTGCAGGAAACTGAAGATGCCGCCGATGATCAGCACCGCAAAGAAGAAATAGACCACGCGCCAGACCGGATAGATGATGTCCATGCCGATCACGGCGCCAAGGTTCACCACGCCGTTCAGCGCGTCCGGCGCCGGGGTCTGGATCGGATTGGCGCCGTAGAAGTACTTGACCACTTCCTGCAGCACGATGGCGAGGCCGAAGGTCACCAGGATCTGGTCCGCGTGGGGGCGTTTGTAGAAATGCTTGATCAGCCCGCGCTCCATCACATAGCCGACGCCGATCATGATCGGGATCGCAAAGAGGATCGCCAGCGGCACTGCCCAGTCGATGAGGGCGCCGCCGAACTCGGGGCCGAACCAGGCCTCCACATAGGGGGTTTTCACCTTGAGCGGGTTGCCGAGGAAGTCGGTCTGTGTCTCGTCGACCACCTCATAGCTGAGGTTCAGAATGCGTTGCAGGGTCACGGCGCAGAAGGCGCCGATCATGAACAGGGCCCCATGGGCAAAGTTCACCACGCCCAGCGTGCCGAAGATAAGTGTCAATCCCAGCGCGATCAGCGCATAGGCCGAGCCCTTGTCGAGCCCGTTCAGGATTTGCAGGAGAATGGCGTCCATGGGTCCCACCGTGCGTGAGGTTCGGAATGGCCCGTCCGGCGGGGGAGCGGACGGGCCGGTTGGGGCAGCCGGAGTCCGGTGCGGACTCCGGCCCGGAACTTTAAATAATTCCGGCGCCCTGTGGCTGGCTTATGCGCCCGGGTTGCAGGCGCCCAGGTTGCCGCCAGCGAACATCGGGTGATCGGGGGCGTATTCCACCTGTGCCCGCGGGGTGACCTCGACCACTTCCAGCAGGTCGAACTCCGAGGTCGGGTTCTCCTTGCCGCGCACCACCAGGACGTCCTTGAAGCACTGATGGTCTTCGGCGCGGTAGAGGGTCGGGCCGTTGCCCATGCCATCGAACTCGAACCCTTCCAGCGCTTCGACAACGGCGCAGGGGTTGAAGCTGCCGGCCCGTTCCACGGCATCCGCATAGAGCAGGGTCTGCACATAGCAGGTGTGCGCGGCCTGGCTCGGCGGGAAGCCGTATTTGGTGCCGAAGGATTTCACGAAGGCCTTGGAGCCTTCATCCTGCAGCGTCCAGTGCCAGTTGGTGGAGCCGTGGATGCCCTTCACGTTCTCGCCAGCACCCTTGGCCATCAGGCGGGAGTAGAGCGGCACGACGATTTCGAAGTTCTTGCCGTTCACCACCTTGTCGCGCAGGCCGAACTGCACCGCGTTGGTCAGCGAGTTCACCATGTTGCCGCCGTAGTGGTTCAGCACAAGAACGTCAGCGCCCGAGTTCAGAACCGGCGCGATGTAGGAGGAGAAATCGGTGGCCGCCAGCGGGGTGCGGACCTTGTTCACGGTCTGCCAGCCCAGGGCTTCGGTGGCGGCGGCGATCGACTCTTCCTGGGTCCAGCCCCAGGTGTAGTCGGCGGTCAGGTGATAGGCGGTGCGGTCGGTGCCATAGAGGTTCTTGAGCACCGGTGCCAGCGCCGCGCCCGACATGTAGCCGTTGAAGAAGTGGCGGAAGCCGTTGGCCTTCTTGTCCTTGCCGGTGGTGTCGTTGGAGTGGGTGAGACCGGCCATGAAGATCACGCCTGCCTCCTGGCAGAGACCCTGCACCGCGATGGCCACGCCGGAGGAGGAGCCGCCGGTGATCATCACCGCGCCGTCTTTTTCGATCATCGACTTGGCAGAGGCGCGGGCGGCGTCGGATTTGGTCTGGGTGTCGCCGGTGACGTATTCGACCTTCTTGCCCAGGATGCCGTTGCCCTGCAGCGCCTTGGAGCTGAAGGTGTTCATCATGCCGCCGTCGCCGCCGCCGTTCAGATGCTCGACCGCCAGCTCATAGGCGCGCAGCTCGTCGGCGCCTTCGTCGGCGTAGGGTCCGGTCTGCGGCACGTTGAAGCCCAGGGTGACGGTGCTGCCGGTCGGCTCATTGGTGAAGGCCGCGGCGGATGAGGCGGTGAAGATGGTCGGCAGCGCCACGCCAGCGCCTGCCATTGCGCCGGTCTTCAAGACACCACGGCGCGAAACGTCAAATTTAGACATGTATTCCTCCCTAATATGATTGGTGCCTTGCAGCTCCTCACTTCTGCGCGGTACCAGCACGATAAGTGCAAAATCAGTATGGGAGCGTCATGTAAACCCAAGCAATAAAACCCTTTTGCAGCTTGAAAATTCTGTAAATAAATGAACAATATTCCGTGGCATACTGTAAACAAAGTTATATTGCGTTGCAGAAAGCCCTTGAATTGGAAGTGTTTTGGGAGGCCTGTCCGCATGGCACGCGACACCTTGACCGGCAGCCGGATCCGCGAACGCAGGCTCATCCTGGGGTTGCGGCAGGCTGAATTGGCGCGGGAGGCCGGGATTTCAGCCTCTTATCTCAACCTGATCGAGCACAACCGGCGCAGAATCGGCGGCAAGCTGCTGGTCGGCATTGCCGGGGTTCTGGGGGTGGAGCCTTCGATGCTGAGCGAGGGGGCGGAGGCGGCGCTGATCTCCACCCTGCGGGAGGCGGCGGCCGACAGCGGCGTGCCGGTGGCGGAGCTGGACCGGGTGGACGAGTTCGCCGGCCGGTTTCCGGGCTGGGCCGAGGTGCTGGCCTCCGGCCACCGCCGCATCGCGACGCTGGAGCGCACGGTCGAGACGCTGTCGGACCGGCTGACCCATGACCCCAACCTGGCGGCCTCGGTGCATGAGGTGCTGTCGACCGCCGCCGCGATCCGCTCCACCGCGTCGATCCTGGCGGAAACCGGCGAGCTGGAACCGGAGTGGCGCGACCGTTTCCACAAGAACCTCAACCAGGATTCGCTGCGCCTGTCCGAAAGCAGCCGGGCGCTGGTCAGCTTTCTGGATGAGGGCGACACCGGCGAGGACCGCCGCGGCATGCCGCAGGAGGAGGCCGAGGCCTTCCTGCAGGCGAGCGGCTTCCATTTCCCGGCGCTGGAGGAGGGCACTGCCGTGCCGCAGGAGCTGGTGCAGCACGCGCCGGAGCTGGTGAGCGAAGCGTCCCGCAGCCTGGCCCGCGCGGCGCTGGAGCAGTATCAGGCGGACGCCCGCGCCATGCCGCTGCCGACGCTGGCGCGCGGGATCCGCTCTGGCGGGCTGGATCCGGTGGCGCTGGCGCGGCAGTTCGGCTGCGGCCTGCCAGTGGTGCTGCGCCGTCTGGCTGCGCTGCCGGAAGAGGTGCTGGGCCGCGAAGCCGGGCTGGTGATCTGCGACGCCTCCGGCACGCTTTTGTTCCGCAAGCCGGTGACCGGCTTTGCCATGCCGAGGTTCGGGGCATCCTGTCCGTTGTGGCCGCTCTACACCGCGCTGGTGCGCCCCCAGGTTCCGGTGCGGCGCAACGTGGTGCAGCAGGGGCGCAACGCGGCGGCCTTTGACTGCTTGGCGGTGGCCTGGCCGCTGGAGATGCCGGATTTCGGGGCTGATCCGCTGTACCGGGCAGTGATGCTGATCCTGCCCGGCGGGCAGGACGCGCAAGACCCGCAGCCGGTCGGCGCCAGCTGCCGGATCTGCCCGCGCCGCGGCTGTCCGGCCCGGCGCGAGCCGTCGATCCTGAAGGAAGAGTTTTGACAGCAACATGGCGGCGGGGCTAACCTGCGCCAAAAGGAATGCGTGCCCGCACCGGCTTGTCCGGCAGGGGGCGCCGGGAGGAATTTCTGCTGATGGGCAGGCATGTTGTACTGATCGAAGATGAGCCGAATATCACCGAGGCTATCCGGTTTCTGCTGACCCGGGACGGGTGGAGCGTTGATGCGCACACCGATGGCGCCACTGCGGTGGAGGTGATCCGGGATGCCAATCCCGACCTGGTGATTCTGGATCTGATGCTGCCGGGCAAAAGCGGGCTGGAGATCGTGCGCGAGCTGCGCGCCGAGGGGGGGATGCAGGCGCTGCCGGTGCTGATGCTGACCGCCCGCGGCCAAATGCGCGACCGCGAGATGGCGGAAAAGGCCGGCGTCACCCGGTTCATGACCAAACCCTTTTCCAACGCCGAGGTGCTGACCGCAGTGCGGGACCTGCACGCCCAGGCCGGGCAGGGATGACCCGGGACGGCAGCCCCAGAGAGCAAACGGGCACCCGCGCGGAACGCCAGACCTACCGCCGCCGCCGCCTGATGGACATCGCCCGGCTGCTGCCGGTGCTGGGGGTGCTGCTGCTGGCGCTGCCGCTGCTCTGGCCTGAGGCCTCGACCCATCCGGCCGCGCGCGGCGGGGTCAGCATGTCTTCGGCCATCATCTATGTGTTCGCGGTCTGGATCGGTCTGATCGGCGCCTGTTTCGCCTTCAGCCTGACAGTGCAGCGGTGGGCTGATCACTGGACCGGCGGCGGGCCGGACGGGGCAGAGCTTCCCGGGGACGGCCCCGCCGGCCCGGAGGACGCCTGATGGCCTCCCTGAACGTGCTGGCCTTTGTCTGCCTTGCCTATGTGGCCTTCCTGTTCTTCATCGCCTTCTGGGCCGACCGGATGGCCGCCCGCGGCCGCAGTGCCGCCTGGATGCGCTCGCCGCTGATCTACACGCTGTCGCTGTCGGTCTACTGCACCGCCTGGACCTTTTACGGCGCGGTCGGCTATGCGGCACGCTCGGGGCTGGAGTTCGTGACCATCTACCTTGGCCCGTCGCTGGTGATGATCGGCTGGTGGTGGGGCCTGCGTAAGCTGGTGCGGATCGGGCGCAGCCAGCGGATCACCTCCATCGCCGACCTGATCTCTTCGCGCTATGGCAAGTCGAACCTGCTGGCCACCGGGGTGACCATCCTCGCGGTGATTGGCGTTACCCCCTATATCTCGCTGCAGCTGCAGTCGGTCACCCTGTCCTTTGCCATCTTTGCCGAGGCCGACCCCTTGCGCGGCTACAATGAAACTTCGACCGTGTTCTGGGTGGCCGCCGGGCTGGCGGTGTTTGCAATCCTGTTCGGCACCCGCAACCTCAACGCCAACGAGCGCCACCACGGGGTGGTGACGGCCATTGCGCTGGAGGCCATCGTCAAGCTGGCGGCGCTGCTGGCGGTCGGGGTATTTGTGGTCTGGGGCGTGGCGGGCGGCGTCAGCGCGACGCTGCAGCGCATTGATGCCTCGCAGATCGGCCACTGGAACGTCGATGGCAGCCGCTGGGCCACCATCACCTTCCTGGCCGCGGCCGCCTTTGTCTGCCTGCCTAGGATGTTCCAAGTGATGGTGGTGGAAAATGAGGACGAGCGCCACCTGCGCATCGCCTCCTGGGCGTTTCCGCTCTACCTGCTGCTGATCTCGATGTTCGTGGTGCCGATTGCCGTGGTCGGGCTGGAGCTGCTGCCCGCGGGCGCCAACCCGGACATGTTCGTTCTGACGGTGCCGCTGCAGCAGGGGCAGCAGGGGCTGGCGGTGCTGTCATTCCTGGGCGGCTTCTCCTCCGCGACCTCGATGGTGATCGTGGCGGCCATGGCGCTGTCGACGATGGTGTCGAACCATATCGTGATGCCGGTCTGGCTGCGGCTGCAAAGCCGCCAGGCCTCGGTCTCGGGCGATGTGCGCGATGTGGTGCTGTTTTCCCGCCGGGTGTCGATCGCGGTGATCATGGCGCTGGGGTATTTCTATTATCACCTCTCGGGCGGCGCCGCCGCGCTGGCGGCCATCGGACTGATCTCCTTTGCCGGGGTGGCGCAGATCCTGCCCGCTCTGGTCGGCGGGCTGTTCTGGCGCGGCGCCACCCGCTCCGGCGCCCTGGCCGGGCTTACCGTGGGCTTTGCCATCTGGCTTTACACCATGCTGCTGCCGGCACTGGGCGGCGGGCTGCTGCCGGAGCATATCCTGCGCGAGGGCCTGTTTGGCCTGGCCTGGCTGCGGCCAGAGGCGCTGTTCGGGATCGAGGGGCTGGACCCGACGGTCCATGCGGTGATGTGGTCGATGAGCCTCAATGCCCTGGCGTTCTGCCTGGTGTCGCTGGTGAGCTTCCCGAGCCCGCTGGAGCGGCTGCAGGGGGCGCAATTCGTCAATGTCTTCGACCATTCCGCGGGTCCGCGCGGCTGGACCGGCTCTGTGGCGCAATCCGAAGACCTGATGATCATGTCACAGCGGATCCTTGGCGCGCCGGAGGCGCAGGCGTTCTTCCAGCGCGAGCGGCTGCGCCAGGGCGGCCGCGGGCCCTTGCCGGAGCCAACGCCGGCCTTCCTGGAGCGGCTGGAGCGCGAGCTCAGCGCCTCCATCGGGGCGGCGGCGGCGCATGCGATGATCGGCCAGATTGTCGGCGGCTCGTCGGTCTCTGTGCAGGATCTTTTGGCGGTGGCGGATGAGACGGCGCAGATGCTGGAATACTCCAGCCGTCTTGAGGCGCAATCGGCAGAGCTCTCGGCAACGGCGCGCAAGCTGCGGGAAACAAACGAAAAGCTGACCCAGCTCTCTGAGCAGAAGGATGCGTTTCTTAGCCAGGTAAGCCATGAGCTGCGCACGCCAATGACCTCAATCCGGGCGTTCTCGGAAATCCTGCGCGACGACGGCCAGCTCAACCCCAAGGAGCAGCGCCACTATGCCGGTATCATCCATGACGAGACGCTGCGGCTGACCCGGCTGCTCAACGACCTTCTGGACCTGAGCGTGCTGGAAAACGGCCAGGTGAGCCTCAACATGACGGCGGGCACCCTGCCGGAAGTGCTGGACCATGCAGTCGCGGCGGCGCTGGCGGGGTCGGACCGGCCGCTGAAGGTGATCCGCAGCCCGGAGACGGAGACTTTCCGCATCTCCTCGGATCTTGACCGGCTGGCGCAGGTGTTCATCAACCTGATCGCCAATGCCCAGAAATACTGCGACGCGGAGAAGCCGGAGCTGACCATCTCCGCCAACGCCGCCGGCGGCCGCCTGCATATTGATTTCACGGATAACGGCAGCGGCGTGCCCGCGGATTTCCGGCAGATGATTTTCGAAAAATTCTCCCGCGTCAGCCCTGAGCGCGCGGGCGGTGCCGGGCTCGGTCTGGCGATCTGCCGCGAGGTCATGCAGCGGCTTGGCGGCGATATCTGCTACCTGCCGGGCCACAGCGGCGGCGCTTTCCGGGTTTCCCTACCCGCTGCGGGCGAAAAGGCGGCGTAACCCGCTGTGAGGTATAGGAGTTGTTAACCTCCTTTCGGGTAAAAACGGGGAAACGGGACGCGTATGGGGCAGGTTAAACAGCCTATGTCTGAGACAGAAGCAGCACAGGCGGGCAGCGGTAAGCAAAGTGTGCTTGCACGCAAGCTGGCAGCAACCAAGGAAGGCGCAGGGGCGATCAACAGCTCCCTGACGCTGAAGGCGTTGCGCCGTTCCCTCGCGCGCGCGGCGGCCGATCTGTGCGAACTGCCGCTGGCGGTGCTGGCGGCCCGCCAGTGCAACCGCATTTCCGAGGATTTGGCCCGGAACCTGTCCGACAAAGACCTGCTTGTGGTGCTGGATTGCCCGAACGGGCGGGTCGGTGCGGCCAGCATGGACGCGGCCACGGTGACGGCGCTGATTCAGCAGCAGACCATCGGCGCGGTGATCGGCAAGGCGCCGAACGAACGGCTGTACACCCCCACCGACGCTGCAATGACCGCGGAGTTCCTGGAACGCTCCTTTGCCAAGGTTGTGTCGATGCTGGAGGGCCAGGCGGATCAGGCCATCTTTTCCGGCTACCGCTTTGGCGCCCAGGTCGAAAACGTGCGCAGCCTGGTGCTGGGGATGGAGGCTGACGATTACCGGGTGATCGAGCTGAACCTGGATCTGGCCTGCGGCGCCATGCAGGGCGTGATGAAACTGATCCTGCCGGAACCCACTGCGGAGGAGCTGCAGGAGAGCCAGGGCGCCGCCGCCCAGGGTCCGTCGCTGGGCCGCAACCTCGATTCGATCCGCGCAGAGCTGACCGCGGTCCTGTGCAAGATGCGGGTTCCGCTGCGCGACTTCACGGACCTCAAGATCGGCGACACGCTGCCGCTGGATCAGGCGTTCCTGTATGAAACCGACTTGCTGACCATTGGCGGCAAACCGGTGGCGCAGGGGCGGCTGGGCCAGATGAACGGGTCCCGCGCGGTCCGGCTGAACCGGTCCGGCTCCAAGCTGGCGGGCGACGGCGGCGGCGACATGGGCTTTTCCGACGGGGGCGGCCTGGATGCGCTGCCAGACGCGCCGCCGGCCCTTGGCATGGGCATTGCCGACCAGGGTCTGCAAGACCCGATGGATGACGGCGGCCTGCCCGCGCTGGAGGCCGCACCGGCGCTGGATGGCGGTGCCATGGGTGGAATGGGCGGCATGGACGCCGGGCTGGATGGCCTGGACTTGTCCGACCTCGACGGTGATGGCGGGCTGGGTCTGGATGGCCTGGACGGCGGGCTGCCGGATCTTCCCGATCTGCCGGATCTGCCCGACTTTCCCGCCGCCGACCTCGGCGATTTCGAGGCCGCCGATGCGGTGGAAATCTCGCAGCTGGCCGGGCTGGACTGAGCCCTGACAGAGAACAACTGAAGCTGACTCTTGATTGGCGTAGGTGAAGCACGGCACTCCCGGCTTTGGCTTCAGGCTATTCGCGCGCTCTGCTGTCCCATTTCCGGCGCGCATTCAACGGTCTGTAAGAAGGTAAGCCACCAGCAAGCGTGCGGTGCTATGCCCGCTGCCTGTGCTTCCGGTGCGTACTCAGCCGGCCGCGGGCACCGGCAGAGACGGCCGATTGCAATCAAGTCAGATCTGGCTGTTGGAGAGGGCGCAGGCTTCAATCCGGAAGCCGCCGCTTGGGGGTGCAGGCCGCAACCCCAAGCAGGCTTTGCTTCAGCGGTTTGCCAGCGAGTCCAGCGCCGGGCGCAGCCCGTCCAGCTGATAGCCCGCCGCAGCGGTCTTTTGCAGAATATCATCCGCGCTCAATTCGCTGGCCTGACCCAGCGCCCAGACCACTGAGCTGCGCGTGCCGGAGGCGCAATAGGCCAGCACCGGGCCGTCGCTGCTTTCATAGAGCTCGCGCTGAAGCGCCACGTTTTCCGGCGTCATGGTCTGGTGGGTCAGGGGCAGAACCTCAAACCGCAGGCCGGCTGCTTCAGCTGCGTCGCGGATCGCGTCCGCCTGATGGCTGGGCGGCACTTCCTCGTCCGGGCGGTTGCAGATCACCGTCTTATAGCCGGCGGCGGCAATGGCGGGCAGGTCCTCAGCCGAGATCTGCGGCGAGACCGAATAGCGGGGGGTGATTACACGTGCATCCATGGGCCGACTCCTTACGCGCTTGCGGCGCCACGGTCCAGATGCCGGCTGACCGCCGGGGCGGCTATCATGCCGCAGGCCATCGCCGCCAGGAACAGCGCGCCTTGCCAGCTGTTGTAGCTGAGCGAGGCCATCGCCGGGCCGGGGCACAGGCCCACCAGCCCCCAGCCGATGCCGAACAGCACCGACCCAAGAAAAAGCCGCCGGTCCAGCTCGGCCGAGGGCGGCGAAGGAAAGCTGCCGCCGGCGGCCGGCTTGCGCCCTTCCGTCAGCCGCCAAGCCAGCGCCATCGGCAGCAGCGCGCCGCCCATCACGAAGGCCAGGGTAGGGTCCCAGTTGCCAAAGATATCCAAGAACCCCTGTACCTTGGCGGTGTCAGTCATCCCCGAAAACATCAGGCCGGCCCCGAACAGGCTGCCTGCGGCCAGTGCCAGAAACATCCGCAGCATCAGATCACCCCCAGCAGCTGGCGCAGCACCGCCAGCGTCAGAATGCCCGCCAGCATGAAGACGGCGGTCGCCGCAATCCCGCGCAAGGACAGGCGGGAAATGCCGCAAACCCCGTGGCCGGACGTGCAGCCGTTGGCAACGCGGGTGCCGACCCCCACCAGCAGCCCGGCAAGCACCAGAACCGCCGCATTGCTGGTGACATGGGTATCGGGCGTGCCGCCCGTCAGCAGCCCGATCAGCAGCGGCATGCCAATCACCCCGGCGATGAAGGCGATCCGCTCAGCCGCGGTGTTGCGGCCGCTGCCATCCAGAAGCCCGCCCAGGATGCCGCTGGCCCCCATGATCCGGCCGTTGCCGAGCAGGTAAACCGCGCCGCCTAGCCCGATCAGCAGGCCGCCGCCCAGTCCCCAAATCCAGTCTGCTTGCATTGTCTTTCCCTGGTCCTTTCCCGTGCGTCCGGTCAGATCTTGTTCACCGGGATCTTCAGGAACACATCGCCCTGCTCATCCGGCTCCGGCATCTGGCCTGCGCGCATATTCACTTGCAGCGACGGCAGGATCAGCCGCGGCATCCCCAGCGTCGCGTCGCGGGCGTCGCGCATCTGGACGAATTCCTCGATGCTGCGGCCTTCACCCACATGCACGTTCAGCGCCTTCTGCTCGCCGACAGTCGTCTCCCAGGCGTAATCGTCGCGGCCCGGCGCCTTGTAGTCGTGGCCGACAAAGATGCGGGTCTCGTCCGGCAGCGCCAGGATCTTCTGGATCGAGTTGTACAGATCGGCAGAGGAGCCGCCCGGGAAATCGCAGCGGGCGGTGCCGAAATCGGGCATGAACAGCGTGTCGCCGACAAAGGCCGCATCGCCGATCACGTAGGTCAGGCAGGCGGGCGTGTGGCCGGGCGTGTGCAGCACCTCGCCGCGCAGCTGGCCGATCATGAAGCTGTCGCCTTCGCGGAACAGCTGGTCGAACTGGCTGCCGTCGCGCTGGAATTCGGTGCCTTCGTTGAAAATCTTGCCGAAGGTGTCCTGGACCACGGTGATCCGGTCGCCAATGCCGATCTTGCCGCCCAGCTGTTCCTGCAGATAGGGGGCGGCGGACAGGTGGTCGGCATGGACATGGCTCTCCAGGATCCACTCCACCCGCAGGCCCTCGGCCTTGACCCAGGCGATGATGGCGTCGGCAGAGGCGGTGCTGGTGCGTCCGGCGGCGTGATCAAAGTCCAGGACCGAGTCGATGATGGCGCAGGCTGTGCCCTCGGGCTCGCGCACCACGTAGGACACGGTGTTGGTGGCTTCGTCGAAAAAGGCTTTGACGGCGGGGGTCATCTGTCAGTCTCCCTGGATGCTCGGAAATCATATATCAATTTAAGAATATGTTTCAAGAGAGCCGGCGGCCCTTACCGCAGGCTTTGGCAAAAAATCATCGCAGCTGTCTGATGTGTGTCAAGGCGCGGCTGGAACCGGCCCCTTAGAATCGTTTGGTGCTGAGTAAAGCCGCAAAAGCGTCAGGAAGCCGTAAAAAAAGCGTGAAAATGCGGCGCAAAGGTAACATTCTGCGGGATTTCGTATTCCTGTTGCGAAATACTGTCACAATCGCAGGACGTAGGGAGGACTGCTTATGACAATGGAAGATCTGTTTCACACCGTCGAACAGCTGGAAACCAGAATTCAGAGAGAGACCGGCGCGGCCCGGCTGGCCATGCGGCCCGAATTCATCCGGCTGCTGGATCACATGCGCAAGAAAGGGGCAGAGGTTCCGCGCCGGTTCCGCCGTCTTGAGGCTGCGCTGTGCGAAGAAGCGGTGGAAGAGATGTTCGACAACATGCCCGTCTGACACAGACCTGTTGTCAGGCAGGGGCGGGCCGGGCGTCAGCCCAGGAAGATGCCCGTCATCACCAGCATAAGGCCCAGCACCGACAGCAGCAGGGCGCCCAGATTGTAGGGCAGCACCGATTGCACAACGGCACGCAGCGCGTCGTCATCCAGATTTTGGCGGCGGGCGCGTGCGACCTTGATGATGCACCAGACCAGCCCCAGCAGCCCGGCAACGGACAAGGCGGCTCCGGTCCAGACGATAAGATCGAACATGGGTGTGCTCCTGCAGGGGTTGCGTTGCGCCGCGCCTAGCCGATCCGTCCACCGCGCGCAAGCCGCGCCGGCACGGGTGCCGGTTTTTGCCGCTTGGCGCAGCTCCGCCGCTTTCCCTTCTTGCGGCGCGGCGGGCGGGGCGCTATCCCCTTGCTCCGACAGCAACTGACAGCATGTGCCGACGGAGCCGCAGATGGATATCACCGAAGACGAAAAAAGCGAAAACTACCGTGTGACCGCTGGCGAACTGCGCCAGTTTATAGAGCGGTTCGAGCGTCTGGACGAAGAGAAAAAGACGATCGCCGAGCAGCAGAAAGAGGTGATGGCCGAAGCCAAGGGGCGCGGCTACGACACCAAGGTGATGCGCAAGATCATCGCCCTGCGCAAGCGCGACGAAAACGACATCGCCGAAGAAGAGGCGGTGCTGGAAATGTACAAGGAAGCCCTGGGCATGTAAGCCGCGCCGGGCTTCGGCCCTGGCAGGGAATTAGCTGGCGCCGGGCGGGCGGAAGTGCCCCCGGCGCCAGTTTTGCATTCAAGCCGCGAAATTTTAGCGCGAGCTGCCCGCCGATGGCAGGTTTTCTGCTCCGGCGCGTGCGAACAGCCGCCTCAGGCGCCGGCCGGCCTCCAGCAGCACCACGGCGTAAAGCCCCCAGAACAGCGGATGCAGCGTGTAGCGCATACGCTCCTGCTCAGGCCCGTTCACCGCGTGCGCCACCCCCAGGAACAGCACGACCGACAGCAGCATCACCTGAAAGAACGCCCGGCGTGCCGGATCCCGGTCCCGGCGGGCAAGCTCCGCCAGCGCGATCAGCGCGAACAGGTTCAGCGCCAGGGTCAGGAATCGCGACAGGCTGGGGCCGATCACGATCTTGTTGTCTTCGGTCAGCACCCGATTGGTGTCCGGCAGTTTGGGGAAGCGGTCCCAGTTCAGCGGCGGGAACAGGTATTCGTTCGGCCACAGCGACAGGCTTGTCGAGGCGCGCACCACCACGCCGGCGGCGTATTGCAGGGGGCTGGCAGCAATCACGTCCAGGGACTTCTTAAGGCAGGTTTTGGAATAGCCGATCATCCGCGGATCGTTCAGGGCGCTGCCAATATGCTGGCCGATCAGCCCGTGGGTTTCGGCAAACGTCTTGAAGGAACACCCTTCGATCCGCTCCGGCGCCACTTGCGAGACATTGAGGCCAAGCCAGCTGCCGGAACTGAAAATGCCGAACACCGCCTTGTTCTTGACCGACGGCAGCAGCGATACCGCCAGCGTCAGGGCCAGGATGGCGGCGCGGGCCGGTCCGGCACCCGCCTTGAACAGCAGCAGGCCTCCCACGAGCAGGATGTAGACCGGGTGAAAAAGCGTCCAGGTCAGCGACAGGACGGCGAGGCAGGCGCAGAACAGCAGGAAAAACAGCGTGCGGCGCGTTTTCAGCAGCAGCAGGACGCAGAGGCACGACAAGGCAAAAAGCGCTGAGGTGAAATGGGCATAGAGGATGAAGTTCTCGTAATAGAACACAGCCGGAGACAGCACATAGGCCAGCGGCAGCAGCCATGCCAGCTTTCGTGACGGCGCCAGCAGCCGCAAGGCGGCGTACATGCTGGCAGCAGTCGCAACGGTCAGCAGCAGGTGGCTGCCCCAGATCAGCTGGATCATGCAGGCCTCCTGCGCATTGCAGGCCTTGGCTGCCAGCCCCAGCAGGAAGTTCCAGAACGGCGGCTGCGAATGCAAGGCGATCAGTGCCTCCAGCAGCCCGTCATGCAGCTGCTGCACCGGCAGGTGCTGGTATGCCCCGGACAGGTGGACAGGATCGGGGCGGATCTCCAGCAGCAGCGCCGCCAGCGTTCTGGTCAGCAGCACGACCGCCGCAGCGGCAAGGGTGAACACTGCGGTATCGCGCAGCAGCGAAGCCAGCCCGGGCGCCGGAGCGCGCGCCATGCCGGTAACCTGCGGGGGAGTTGTCATGCCGGACCTCAATTGTTTTGCCCCGTCATACTGGAACCGGGGCGTCTATGAAATTCCCCCTGGCGGACAGCGGCTCCGGCACAGGCATCGGTGCAACAGGCGGCCGCGGCACGGCGGAGTTGGCACCTAGCCAAAAAGCCGGGCCGCTGGTACAAGCGGGGCAGGGACCAAATCCATCTTCCGGTTGACTTCATTTGACGACAGATTCATCGCTTCCGGCCGGGCAGCCCGGCATGCTTGCCGTCGA
Organism: Leisingera sp. UBA4491; assembly: GCF_002388965.1. Taxonomy (NCBI): domain Bacteria; kingdom Pseudomonadati; phylum Pseudomonadota; class Alphaproteobacteria; order Rhodobacterales; family Roseobacteraceae; genus Leisingera; species Leisingera sp. UBA4491. The sequence continues at coordinate 103,151 of NZ_DGNN01000010.1, forward strand.
CCTGGATGGCACCCTGCTGCGCAGCAATATCCTCTATGAAAGCTTCTGGTCTTCCTTCGGGCGCGACTGGAAAAGCCCCTTTTCCGCGGCGGTTGCGCTGCTGAACGGCCGAGCGGCGCTGAAGCGGCACTTGGCCGGCACCTCCCGCATTGATGCGGCCAGCCTGCCTTATGATCCGGCGGTCATGGACTATGTCAGGGACTGGCGGCAGCGGGGCGGCAAAACCGCGCTGGTGACTGCCAGCGACCAGTCCATCGCCGATCAGATCGCCGCTCATCTGGACCTGTTTGACGAGGTGCATGGCTCCACCGGCACCGAAAACCTGAAAGGCCCGGTCAAGGCGGAGTTCCTGCAAAACCGGTTCGGCGCGGGCAGGTTTGCCTACATGGGGGATTCCCCCGCCGATCTGCCGGTCTGGCGGCTGGCGTCAACGGCGGTCACCGTCAATGCCGCCCCGGCGCTGCGCCAGAAGGCGGAGCACGCGGCGTCCCGGACCGAACATCTGGCAACGGTGGAGCCCGCGCTGGCCGCGTATGTCAAGGCGCTGCGGCCGCATCAGTGGCTGAAGAACATCCTCGTGTTCCTGCCGATGCTGGCCGCGCATCAGCTGGACATGGTGACCCTGGTGCAGTCGCTGCTGGCGTTCCTGTCGTTCAGCCTGATCGCCTCCAGCGTCTATGTGGTGAACGACCTCCTTGACCTGAACGCCGACCGCGCCCATCCGCGCAAGCGGTTCCGGCCCTTTGCCGCGGGCCGCATCCCGATAGAGCACGGCAGCTGGTTGGCGGCGGCGCTGTTTCTGGGCGGGTTGGCGGCAGCCCTGCCGCTGGGCCTGCTGTTTCTTGGGGTCATCCTGCTTTATTACGCAATGACAACGGCTTACTCGCTGCATTTCAAGCGGCTGATCGTGATGGATATCTGCCTGCTGGCGGGGCTTTACACCATCCGCATCGCGGCGGGAGGTGCCGCTACCGGCATACCGCTGTCGGTCTGGCTGCTGGCGTTTTCCATCTTCTTCTTCTTTTCGCTGGCCGCCGTGAAACGCCAGGCGGAGCTGGTGGACAGCGCCAGACGCCAGCAGCTGACCGCCAAGGGGCGCGGCTATCACGTTGACGATCTGCCGGTGATCTCGATGATCGCGATTGCCGCGGGCTACGTGTCGGTGCTGGTTCTGGCGCTCTACCTCAATTCGCCTGCGGTGGCCGCGCTTTACGCCACGCCGCAGGGGTTGTGGGGGATTTGCTGTGTGCTGCTTTATTGGATCACCAATACGGTGATGCTGGCCCATCGCGGCCAGATGCAGGATGACCCGGTGGTCTATGCCGCGCGCGACCGCGGCAGCCAGCTGTGCTTCCTGATCGCTCTGTCCTTTGCGGTGTGGAGCAGCGCGCTATGACCCTGCACCAGCTTCTCGTCCGCTACACCGCCTTTGCGGCCGCGGCCACCGCCGTCAACCTCGCCACCCAGCGCGCGGTTTTGCAGCTGGGGGAGACCGGCGCCCATTTCACCGCTGCCATGGCTGCGGGCACTTTGGCCGGGCTGGTGGTCAAATACTTTCTGGACAAGCGCTGGATCTTCTTTGACCAGCAGGGCGGCCTGAAGCACCAGGGCCGGACCTTCCTGCTGTATTCGGCGATGGGGGTGGCGACCACGGCGGTGTTCTGGATCACCGAAACGCTGTTCTGGCTCATCTGGGGCACCGATGCGGCGCGCGAGGCCGGAGCAGTCCTGGGACTGGTGATCGGCTACACGGTGAAATACCATCTCGACCGGCAGTTCGTCTTTACCCGCCGCGCAAGGGAGGCGGAATGAGAGGGCTGTCAGGCTGGGGCAACTACCCCGTGTCCCAGGCGCAGCTGCTTGCGCCGCGCAGCGAGGCGGAGCTGCAGGGGCTGATCGCCAGCAATCCTTCCGTCATCGCCCGCGGCAATGGCCGCGCCTATGGCGACAGCGCGGTTGGCGCGCCGGCGACCCTGCATATGCGCCATTTCAACAAGATGATCTCCTTTGATGCGCAGACCGGCTTGCTGGTGGCGGAAAGCGGTGTGCTGCTGGGCGATATCATCTCTGCCTTCCTGCCACGGGGCTGGTTTCCGGCGGTGGTGCCGGGCACCAAGTTCGTGACCCTTGGCGGCGCCATTGCCGCGGATGTGCATGGCAAGAACCACCACAAGGACGGCAGTTTCCGCAGTTGCCTGGACTGGGTCGAGGTGATGGGGCCGGACGGAACGGTCCGCCGCTGCTCCCCCCAGGAAAACACAGAGTTGTTCAACTGGACCGCTGGCGGCATGGGGCTTACGGGCGTGATCCTGCGGGCCGCCATCCGTCTGCGGCGGGTGCCCTCGGCCTGGATCCGGCAGCAGACATTACCCGCTGCAAACCTCAACGCCGCCATCGAAATCTTTGAACGCTCCGCCGCCGCAACCTATTCCGTGGCGTGGATCGACTGCCTGGCGGGCGGCGGCAATCTTGGGCGGTCGCTGGTCATGCTGGGGGAACATGCCGGGCTGCAGGACCTGAGCTATGACCAGGCGGCGCGGCCCTTTGCCATACCCCGCGCCAGCAACCGCACCGTGCCGCCAGTGTTCCCGTCCTTTGCGCTGAACCGCTACAGTGTTCGGGCGTTCAATGCCGCCTATTACTGGGCCGGGGCGCGCAAGGCCGGGCGGCAGATCACCGGTTACGACAGCTTCTTCTTTCCGCTTGATGCGCTTTTGGGCTGGAACCGGATCTACGGGCGCAAGGGATTTGCCCAGTTTCAATGCGTGCTGCCGTTGGACCGCGCGCGGGCAGGCTTGCGTGCCTTGCTCAAGACGATCTCTGCTGCCGGGCAGGGGTCGTTTCTGGCGGTGCTCAAGAGGCTGGGCGCGCAGGACAGCCCGTTCTCCTTCCCGATGGAGGGCTACACGCTGGCGCTGGACTTTCCGGTCAACCGCCGCAGCCTGCAGCTGATGCAGGACCTCGACCGTATCACCATTGCCCACGGCGGCCGCTTCTATCTGGCCAAGGACAGCCGGATGAGCCGGGACACGCTGCACGCTGCCGACTCCAGGGCAGCAGAGTTTGCCGGGATGCGGCAGCTGTCCGGGTTGCACCCGTCCTTTCAGTCCGCCCAGTCGCAAAGGCTTTCGCTATGACAAAATCCCCCGTTCTGATCCTCGGCGCCCGGTCGGACATAGGCATGGCTGTGGCCCATGCCTATGCCGCCCAAGGCCGCCCTGTGCAGCTGGCCGCCCGCAATACGGACAGTCTGGAGCCCCAGAAGACCGATCTGGAGCTGCGCCACGGCGTGCCAGTTTCTCTGCATGAGTTCGACGCGCTGGCGCTGGAGGATCATGAGCGCTTTGCCGGTGCGCTGCCGGAACTGCCGGGCATCGCCGTCTGCGCCGTCGGCTTCATGGGGGAGCAGGGCGAAAGCGAGACCAGCCCCGCCGCCGCGGCCCGGGTCCTGCGCAGCAACTTCGAAGGCCCGGCCAGCATTCTTTCGGTTCTGGCCAGCCGGTTCGAACAGCGCGGCTCCGGCACGCTGGTGGGGATCAGCTCGGTGGCCGGAGACCGCGGCCGCGCGACCAACTATGTTTACGGCGCGGCCAAGGCCGGCTTCACCGCCTTCCTGTCCGGCCTGCGCAACCGGCTGGCCCGCAAGGGCGTGCATGTGGTTACGGTGCTGCCGGGGTTTGTCGCCACGCAGATGACCGAGGGCATGGACCTGCCGGACAAGCTGACGGCCCAGCCCGAGGAAGTCGCCCGCGCCATCACCGAGGCCACTGCCAAGCAGAAAAACATCGTCTATGTGCGGCCGGTCTGGCGGCTGATCATGCTGATCATCCGCAACATTCCGGAAGCTGTGTTCAAGAAGATGAGCATCTGAAGCGGGCTGGCACCGGATGGTCCGGCGGGTTTGCTTCAGGCTTATAAGTTTTAAGCTTGAAATAATTCCCGCGGCAGCGCTATTGTCGGTGGCAGGCATTATCAGCAAAGGAGCCCCGCCATGCCGGCCATCAGTGTGCATCCCGAAGGGTGGAAGCCCGCCAAAGGCTACGCCAACGGAATGGTCGCAGAGGGCAAGCTGCTGTTTGTCGGCGGCCAGATCGGCTGGACTGCGGATCAGGTGTTCGAGGCCCATGATTTCATCGGCCAGATGAGCCAGGCGCTGCGCAACATCCTGGAGGTGGTCGAGGCCGCGGGCGGCACCGCAGAGGACATCACCCGGCTGACCTGGTATGTGACCGACAAGGCGGAATACCTTGGCCATCAGGCTGAGGTCGGCAAGGCTTACCGCGCGGTGATGGGCTATCACTTCCCGGCGATGACGATGGTTGTCGTCTCCGCGCTGGTCGAGGATGAGGCCAGGGTGGAGATCGAAGCCACTGCCGTGCTGCCCGGCTGACGCCGCGGATCAAGCACGGTTTCGTGAGCGCTCTTCCCATGGTCCCGGCCAGCCGCCACATTGCTTGGCGCAGCAAGGGGAGAGCAAGATGCGTATCAATGCCGATTTCACCAAACGCGCCGCGGTGCATTTCGAGGACACACCCTGGGTGCCCAGCCCGGCCCCGGGGGTAGAGCGCAAGATGCTCGACCGCATCGGCGAGGAAGTTGCCCGCGCCACCACCATCGTCCGCTTTGCGCCGGGGTCCGCCTTTGATGCGCATGTGCATGACGGCGGCGAGGAGTTTCTGGTGCTGGACGGCGTGTTCCAGGATGAGCACGGCGACTTTCCCGCAGGCTCCTATGTCCGTAACCCGCCCACCACCAGCCACACGCCCGCCGCGGCGGAGGGCGCGGTGATCCTGGTCAAGCTGCACCAGTTCGACCCCGCCGACCGTACCGAGGTCAAAACCCGCGCCGATGGCGGCGCCGCGCAGCAGCAGCTGTTTCAGGATGCGGTTGAGACGGTGACGCTGCAAACCTGGGGTCCGCATCACGCGGTCAGCCTGCAGGCGCCCGGCGGGCTGGAGGTCTTTGTGGTGGACGGCAGCTACAGCGAGAACGGCGAGGATTTCACCCGTTGGGACTGGCTGCGTCTGCCGCCCGGCAGCCGGTTTGACGCCACCGCCGGTACGGACGGTGCGAAAGTGTGGATGAAAACCGGCCATCTTTCGCAAATGACTGCTCAATAGGCATCGCCTGATTTCGGCGTGAAATCAAGTTCTTGCACGCCGCTCCTTCGGGGGCGGCATATTTTTTGCCTGCGGGAAAAATTTTACCAGTTGATAAAAAATAAGACTGTGGCACTCTGAACAGCAAGAACAACCGAAAATCAGGGAGACACCCAATGGCGACCAGCCATCAGGCATCCGGCATTCAGGCAGCGCGGCTTGACGCTGCCGGGATCGCTGAGAACTTCTCGGACTTGCACCCGCCCTATGACGCGCATGAGGCCGCCGTGGCCGCCGACCGCTGCTATTTCTGCTATGACGCGCCCTGCATGACGGCCTGTCCGACCAGCATCGACATCCCCCAGTTCATCCGGGAGATCCAGGCAGGCCACCCCGAAAGCGCGGCCCGCACCATTTTGGAGCAGAACATTCTGGGCGGCATGTGCGCCCGGGTCTGCCCGACCGAAACCCTGTGCGAAGAGGTCTGCGTGCGGGAGACGGCAGAGGGCAAGCCGGTCGAGATCGGCCGCCTGCAGCGCTATGCCACCGACACGCTGATGGCGAAGGGCGTGCATCCCTTCACCCGTGCCGCAGCGACTGGCAAGAAGGTGGCCGTTGTGGGGGCGGGCCCGGCGGGTCTGTCTGCCGCGCACCGGCTGGCGATGCTGGGCCATGACGTGGTGGTCTATGACGCCCTGTCCAAGCCCGGCGGCCTCAACGAATTCGGGATTGCCGCCTATAAAACCACCAGCAACTTCGCGCAGCGCGAAGTGGACTGGCTGCTGCAGATCGGCGGCATCACCATGGATTACGGCCAAAAACTGGGCGAGGACTTGTCACTGGATGCGCTGAAGGAGGCGTATGACGCGGTGTTCCTCTCCATTGGTCTGGCCGGGGTCAATGCCCTGCGCGCGCCGGGCGAAGACATGGACGGTGTCCGCGACGCGGTGGACTTCATCGCCGAACTGCGCCAGGCGGACGACCTGACCACGCTGCCGGTCGGCCGCAATGTGGTGGTGATCGGCGGCGGCATGACCGCGGTGGATGCTGCGGTGCAGTCCAAGCTGTTGGGCGCCGAAAACGTCACCATCGCCTACCGCCGCAGCCGCGAGGAGATGGGCGCAAGCCGGTTCGAGCAGGACTTGGCGGCCTCGAAGGGCGTCAAGCTGATGTTCAACGTGATGCCGGTTGCGGTGCACGGCAGCGGTGCAGCGGCCGAGATCGAATTGGAGTATACTCAGGTCGCGGACGGCAAGGTCTCCGGCACGGGCGAAACCCTGCGGCTGGCCGCGGATCAGGTGTTCAAGGCGATCGGCCAGACGCTGGAGGGCCAGCCGGAGGCGCTGGCGCTGGAGGGCCGCAAGATCAAGGTCGACGCCAGCGGGCGCACCTCTGTGGCCGGGGTCTGGGCCGGGGGCGACTGCGCCTCGGGCGGCGAGGACCTGACCGTGACTGCCGTGGCCGAGGGCCGCCACGCTGCAATGGACATTCACTCCAGCCTGATGGGCTGAGCCAGCTCGGGTGCGGCTCCGCTGCACCCAAGCTAGCCTTAAAAGGAGAGATCAAATGGCTGATCTGACAACGGAATTTCTGGGTATCAAATCCCCCAACCCGTTCTGGCTGGCCTCGGCGCCGCCGACGGACAAGGAATACAACGTCCGCCGCGCCTTCGAGGCCGGCTGGGGCGGCGTGGTCTGGAAGACCCTGGGCGCCGAAGGCCCGCCGGTGGTCAACGTGAACGGCCCGCGCTATGGCGCGATCTGGGGCGCCGACCGCCGTCTTTTGGGCCTCAACAACATCGAGCTGATCACCGACCGGCCGCTGCAGACCAACCTGGAGGAAATCACCCGGGTCAAGAAAGACTACCCGGACCGCGCCGTCATCGTCTCGATCATGGTGCCTTGCGAGGAACAGGCCTGGAAGGACATCCTGCCGCAGGTGGAGGCCACCGGCGCCGACGGGATCGAACTGAATTTTGGCTGCCCGCACGGCATGGCCGAACGTGGCATGGGGTCTGCCGTGGGGCAGGTGCCGGAATACATCCAGATGGTCACCGAGTGGTGCAAGAAATACTACTCCAAGCCGGTGATCGTGAAGCTGACCCCGAACATCACCGATATCCGCCACCCGGCCCGGGCAGCGCACGCGGGCAACGCCGATGCGGTCAGCCTGATCAACACCATCAACTCGATCACCTCGGTGAACCTCGACAGCATGGCGCCGGAGCCGACCATCGGCGGCAAAGGCACCCACGGCGGCTATTGCGGCCCGGCGGTGAAGCCGATTGCGCTGAACATGGTCGCTGAAATCGCCCGCGACCCGCAGACCCGCGGCCTGCCGATCTCTGCCATCGGCGGCGTCACCACCTGGCGCGACGCGGCGGAGTTCATGGCACTGGGCGCTGGCAACGTGCAGGTTTGCACCGCGGCGATGACCTATGGCTTCAACGTGGTGAAGGAGATGATCTCGGGCCTGTCGAATTGGATGGACGAGAAAGGCTATACCTCCACCCAGGATTTCATCGGCATGGCGGTGCCGAATGTGACCGACTGGCAGTATCTGGACCTGAACTACGTGACCAAGGCCAGGATCAGCCAGGACGACTGCATCAAATGCGGCCGCTGCTATGCGGCCTGCGAGGATACCTCGCACCAGGCGATTGCGATGAGCGAGGACCGGGTGTTCACGGTGAAGGACGACGAATGCGTCGCCTGCAATCTTTGCGTGAATGTCTGCCCGGTGGAGGGCTGCATCACCATGGAGGAAGTCCCGGCAGGCCAGATCGACGAGCGCACCGGCGAGGTGGTTTCGGACGACTACGCCAACTGGACCACGCATCCGAACAACCCGTCGGCAACGGCCGCAGAGTAAACTTTTCCAGCGGGCGGGGGCAGCTCAAACGGAAAGGCTCCCGCCCGTCGCCGGTCTCCTTTTCAGGAGACGCTCCTCCCGTTGGGCCCGGCGCCGCGCTTTGCGCGGCGCCGGGCCCAAGGCCGCCAAGGGGGCATCAGCACGGCTGATGGCACCTGCGGGCGCGGGAGCTCCCGGTTCTCCTGCAAAGCGTTTCCGAGGATATCTGAGGTCAGCTTTTGGGCGTAAGCATCCGGCGGTACAGGGTTTCCAGATACTCTGGCGCGGCGTCGAACGGGTCTTCCTCGCCCATCAGCGTGCGCACCTGGGCGTCGAAATCCGCATAGTGCTGGGTCAGCGACCAGATCGAAAACAACAGATGCTGGGGGTGCGCCCGGTTGATCCGCCCGGCATCCATCCAGTCCTGCAGCAGCTGCGCCTTTTCCTCCACCAGAACCTTGAGATCGGTGGCGATCACCTCTCGCAGCCGCGGCGCGCCCTGCACAATCTCATTGGCATAAAGACGGCTTTCGCGCGGGTAGTCCCGGCTCATCTGCAGTTTGCGCTGTACATAGGCAAGGATTTCCTCCAGCGGCTCGCCCTCAGGATCGAGACCGCGCAGCGGATCGAGCCAGGTGTCCAGCAGCCCCGCCATCAGCTCGTTGAACATCGCTTCCTTGGAGGGGAAGTAATAAAGCAGGTTCGGTTTCGACAGCCCGGCCGCCTTGGCGATCTGATCCACGGTGGAGCCGCGGAAGCCGTGGCTTGAAAACACGTCCAGCGCCGCTTCGAGAATGGCAGCGCGATTCTTCTTCTGAATGCGGGTGGGCGCGCGGTCTGCGGGCATGGTCGTCCTTGTCTGGTTCTGCCGCCTGCGGCGGGCGAAAGCACGGATTTTCACCTGTTTCCGGCTAAGGCGCCGATTTTTGCAAGGGTCCTGCGGCAATTTCTTGACTGGTGGTGAACCCGTGATAGCGTGAGTTTGACCAGTTGGTCAAATCAATGTCCGGGCCGCAAACGGCCCGGCTTTGCAACGGACCAGCATTCGAAGCCACCTAACACGGCGCCAAGCCGGAGCCAGCCTGCAAAGACGGGCGCACAGGGAAGGAAGCTCGAGATGACGTCGCTTGGACAGAATCTGAAAATCAATGGTGACAGGCTGTGGGACAGCCTGATGGAGATGGCCAAAATCGGCCCCGGAGTCGCAGGCGGCAACAACCGCCAGACGCTGACGGATGCGGATGGCGAAGGCCGCGCCCTGTTCCAGAAATGGTGCGAGGAGGCAGGCTGCACCATGGGGCTGGACCAGATGGGCAACATGTTTGCGATGCGCGCAGGCACCGACCCGGACGCGCTTCCGGTCTATGTCGGCTCGCATCTGGATACCCAGCCCACGGGCGGCAAGTATGACGGTGTTCTCGGGGTGCTGGCGGGGCTGGAGCTGATCCGCTCGCTCAACGACATGAACATCAAGACCAAGCACCCGATCGTGGCCACCAACTTCACCAATGAGGAAGGCACCCGCTACGCGCCGGCCATGCTGTCCTCGGGGGTGTTTGCCGGTGTGCATACCCAGGACTGGGCTTACGGCCGGGCAGATGCCGAGGGCAAGACATTCGGTGATGAGCTGAATCGCATCGGCTGGCGCGGCGAGGAGGAAACCGGCGCCCGCAAGATGCACGCGTTTTTCGAGCTGCACATCGAGCAGGGCCCGATCCTGGAGGCCGAGGGCAAGGATATCGGCGTTGTGACCCACGGCCAGGGCCTCAGCTGGACGCAGGTGACGGTCACCGGCAAGGATGCCCATACCGGCTCCACCCCGATGCCGATGCGCCGCAATGCGGGCCTGGCGATGGCGCGGATCCTGGAGGCGGTGGACGCAATCGCCTGGAGCCATGCGCCGCACGCGGTGGGCGCGGCGGGGCATATCGACGTCTACCCGAACTCGCGCAACGTGATCCCGGGCAAGGTCGTTTTCACCGTCGATTTCCGCAGCCCGGAACTCGGCGTGATCACCGACATGGAAAACCGCCTGCGCGAGCAGGGCACCAAAATCGCTGAGGCGATGGGGGTGGAGATCGAGTTCGAGAAGGTGGGCGGCTTTGACCCCGTGGCCTTTGACGAGGGCTGCGTCAGCGCGGTGCGCAATGCGGCGGAACGGCTGGGCTATTCCCATCTTGATATCATCTCTGGCGCGGGACACGACGCCTGCTGGATCAACCGGGTGGCGCCGACTGCCATGGTGATGTGCCCCTGCGTCGATGGCCTGAGCCACAACGAGGCCGAAGAGATCAGCAAGGAATGGGCCGAGGCCGGCGCCAATGTGCTGTTCCATGCGGTGGTGGAGACAGCGGAGATCGTGGAGTAGGGGGCGCTGCCCCCGCGGCCCGGCGGGCCGCTCCCCCGGAGTATTTCCGGAAAGATGAAAAGAGCTGCGCCAGACAGCGGAAGAGACAAATGGAGGCGTAAGAATACGCCCCGGTTCAGGGAGTTATAGCAATGAGTAAAGTCATCAGAAACGGCACCATCGTGACCGCCGATCTGACCTATAAGGCGGATGTGCTGATTGAGAACGGAGTGATCACCCAGATCGGCCAGGGCCTCAAAGGCAGTGAGGAGCTGGACGCCACCGGCTGTTATGTAATGCCGGGGGGGATCGACCCGCACACCCACCTGGAGATGCCCTTCATGGGCACCTACAGCTCGGATGACTTCGAGTCCGGCACCCGCGCAGGGCTGGCGGGCGGCACCACCATGGTGGTGGATTTTGCGCTGCCCAACCCTGGCGAGAGCCTGCTGGATGCGCTGAAACGCTGGGACAACAAGTCGACCCGCGCCAACTGCGACTATTCCTTCCACATGGCGGTGACCTGGTGGGGCGAGCAGGTCTTTGACGATATCAAGACCGTGATCCAGGAGCGCGGCATCAACACCTTCAAGCATTTCATGGCCTACAAGGGCGCTTTGATGGTGAATGATGACGAGCTTTATGCCTCCTTCCAGCGGCTGGCGGAGCTGGGCGGCATTGCCATGGTGCATGCCGAAAACGGCGATGTGGTGGCGGAGCTGTCGGCCAAGCTTCTGGCACAAGGCAACACAGGCCCCGAAGCGCATGCCTATTCCCGTCCGCCGCAGGTGGAAGGCGAGGCGACCAACCGCGCGATCATGATTGCCGATATGGCAGGTGTGCCGCTGTACGTCGTGCATACCTCCTGCGAGGACAGCCACGAGGCCATCCGCCGTGCCCGGATGCAGGGCAAGCGGGTCTGGGGCGAGCCGCTGATCCAGCATCTGACGCTGGATGAGAGCGAGTATTTCAACAAGGACTGGGACCACGCCGCCCGCCGGGTGATGTCGCCGCCGTTCCGTAACAAGCAGCATCAGGACAGCCTGTGGGCCGGTTTGCAGTCGGGCTCTCTGTCTGTCGTGGCCACCGACCATTGCGCCTTTACCACCGAGCAGAAGCGCACGGGTGTGGGCGATTTCACCAAGATCCCGAACGGCACCGGCGGGCTGGAAGACCGGATGCCGATGCTGTGGACGCACGGGGTGGAGACCGGCCGTCTGACGCCGAATGAATTTGTGGCCGTCACCTCAACAAATATCGCCAAGATCCTGAATTGCTACCCGAAAAAGGGCGCGGTTCTGGTGGGCGCGGATGCCGATCTGGTGGTCTGGGACCCCGAGAAGCGTAAGACGATTTCCGCGGATACCCAGCAGTCCTCCATCGACTACAACGTGTTCGAGGGGCATGAGGTGAAGGGCCTGCCGCGCTTTACCCTGACGCGCGGCCATGTGGCGGTGCATGATGGTGAGATCCGCTGCCAGGAGGGCCACGGCAAGTTTGTCGCCCGGGAGGCCAACACCACGGTGAACAAGGCGCTGTCGACCTGGAAAGAGCTGACCGCGCCGCGTCCGGTAGAGCGCACCGGCATCCCGGCGACAGGCGTGTAAATCAGGAGCGGGCTGCCGGAAACGGCGGCCCGTTTTCCTGTGTGAAATCAAGGCGAAGATATGAATATGGAACCGACCACCCAGGCAATCCGCCCCGAGGCCGCCGCGTCCGCACCTGCCCCCGCAGACTGCGTGATCGAGGCCCGGAACCTGGACCTGACCTTTCAGACAAATGACGGGCCGGTGCATGCGCTGAAGGATGTGAGCCTGAAGATCAGCAAGGGCGATTTTGTCTCCTTCATCGGACCGTCGGGCTGCGGCAAGACTACTTTTCTGCGCTGTATCGCGGCGCTGGAAACGCCCACCGGCGGCAGCCTGAGCGTCAACGGCATGACCCCGGATGAGGCACGGCGCAACCGGGCCTATGGCTATGTGTTTCAGGCCGCGGGGCTGTACCCGTGGCGCACCATCTCCAAGAACATCAAGCTGCCGCTGGAAATCATGGGCTACTCCAGGGCGGAGCAGGAAAAGCGCGTTAACCAAGTCTTGGAACTTGTTGAATTGTCAGGCTTTGGCGGCAAGTTTCCCTGGCAGTTGTCGGGCGGGATGCAGCAGCGGGCCAGCATCGCGCGGGCGCTGGCCTTTGATGCCGACATCCTGCTGATGGATGAACCCTTCGGGGCGCTCGATGAGATCGTGCGCGATCACCTGAACGAGCAGCTGCTGAAGCTTTGGGCGCGGACCAACAAGACCATCGGCTTTGTGACCCACTCAATCCCGGAGGCGGTTTATCTGTCGACCAAGATCGTGGTGATGTCACCGCGGCCGGGGCGGATCCACGATGTGATCGACAGCACGCTGCCCAAGGAACGGCCGCTGGATATCCGCGACAGCCCGGAGTTCATCGAGATCGCCCACCGGGTGCGTGAGGGCCTGCGGGCGGGGCATGGCGATGATTGATTCTGCCAGCACGACCCGCCGGAACCGGAGGGTGTCACGCGTGCACCCCCTGTACACCCCCTGTGCACCGTGCGGCTGCCGGTTGCGGAGGGCACAGCTATGAAAAGCCTTGTTGCCGTCCTCACTGTGCTCGCCGCCATCATCGCCCTTTGGTACGCAGCCTGCGTGCCGATGAACATCAAGGGCGTGCTGGACCAGGCGGAGCGGGCAGGGGCCGAAGTCACCCCCGCCACCGCCAAGGCGCGCCGGGACATGAGCGAGATCGGGCTGGTGGCGAACAACAGCTTTGCCATTGGCGAGACCTGGGTGCAGGACCGCCCGCGGCTGCCCGCGCCGCATCAGGTGGCGGTGGAACTGTGGGAGACAACGGTAGAGAAGAAGATCACCTCGAAACGCAGCCTGATCTATCACGCGCAGGTGACGCTGTCGGCCACACTTCTGGGCTTTGCCATTGGCACCGGGCTTGGCATTCTGCTGGCAGTGGGGATCGTGCACAGCCGCGTCATGGATATGTCGGTGATGCCCTGGGCGATTGTCAGCCAGACCATCCCAATCATCGCGCTGGCGCCGATGATCATCGTGGTGCTCTATTCCATCGGGGTGCAGGGGATCATTCCGAAGGCGGTGATCTCGGCCTACCTCAGCTTCTTCCCTGTGGTTGTCGGCATGGTGAAGGGGCTGCGCGCGCCGGATGCGATGCAGCTTGATTTGCTGAAAACCTACAATGCCAATACAAGCCAAGGGTTCTGGAAGCTGCGGCTGCCGTCCTCGATGCCCTATCTGTTTGCCTCGCTGAAGATCGGCATTGCGGCCTCCCTGGTGGGGGCCATCGTGGGGGAACTGCCGACTGGCGCGGTTGCGGGGCTCGGCGCGCGGCTGCTGGCGGGCAGCTATTACGGGCAGACCGTGCAGATCTGGTCGGCGCTGTTTGCCGCCGCAATCCTGGCCGCGGCGCTGGTGGCGCTTTTGGGGCTGATCGAGAAGCTGGTGCTGAGCCGGATGGGGGTGCGGGCATGATGGAGGTTTGGATTGAGGGCTCTGCCCTCGCCGCTGCGCGGCTCACCCGGGATATTTCCGGCCAGAAGAACAGGGGGGTCCTGTCATGATGATGGTGGTGCTTGCCGTGTTTGTTTGGTGCGGCGGCTGGTGGTTGAACAGCCGGCTGGCGAACAGCCCGGCCTCGAAAACCCGCGCGGTGCAGCTATTGGTGCCTGCGATCTTCGGGATTACCGTGCTGGTGGTCTGGGAACTGCTGGTGCGCGGGCTGGAGGTGTCCTTGGTGATCCTGCCGGCGCCCACGGTGATTGCGGCGCGCTTTGCGGCCAGCCTGCCGATCCTGTGGGAGGATTTCGCCCAGACCATCCTGAAAGGCGCGCTTGGCGGCTATGTGATCGGCTGCGGCGCGGCGTTCCTGACCGCGATCCTGGTCGACCGCAGCGATTTCCTGCGCCGCGGGCTGCTGCCGGTGGGGAACTTTGTCGCGGCGCTGCCGATTGTCGGCACCGCGCCGATCCTGGTGATGTGGTTCGGGTTCGACTGGCAGTCGAAGGCCGCGGTGGTCGTGGTGATGGTGTTCTTTCCGATGCTGGTGAACACCGTGGCAGGCCTGCGCGAGACCTCCGCCATGCAGCGCGATTTGATGCAGACCTATGCGGCGACCTACTGGCAGGCCTTCTTCAAGCTGCGGCTGCCGGCGGCGCTGCCGTTTGTGTTCAACGGCCTCAAGATCTCCACCACGCTGGCTCTCATCGGCGCGATTGTGGCGGAATTCTTTGGCTCGCCCACCGTCGGCATGGGGTTTCGCATTTCCACCAGCGTCGGCCAGCTGGCGCTGGACATGGTCTGGGCCGAGATCGTGGTGGCGGCGCTGGCGGGGTCCGCTTTCTACGGGCTGGTGGCGCTGATCGAGAAGAGCTTTACCTTCTGGCACCCGTCGCAGCGGGGCTGACAGCAAGAAGTCATCCCGCCGGGCGCGGGGCGGCTTTGCCGAAATCTTGCGCGGGGGCCTCTCAAGGGCAGGCCATATAACGAAAAACTTTGAACGACAGGTCAAACCCGGGCAAGCTTCACATCATAATCAATAGGGAGAAATAAGACATGAAACATATTATGACTGCGGCGGCTCTAGCGCTGGGGGCAACCGGAGCGGCGCAGGCGGCGGATGATGTGACGCTGCAGCTGAAATGGGTGACCCAGGCGCAGTTCGCGGGCTATTACGTGGCGCTGGACAAGGGGTTTTACGAAGAAGAGGACTTGAATGTCACCATCCTGCCGGGCGGCCCGGATATTGCGCCGACCCAGGTGATTGCCGGCGGAGGCGCTGATGTGACGGTGGAATGGATGCCCGCGGCGCTGGCCGCGCGCGAGAAGGGCTTGCCGCTGGTCAATATCGCGCAGCCATTCAAATCCTCCGGCATGATGCTGACCTGCTGGAAGGATGCCGGCATCGAAACCCCGGAAGACCTGAAGAACCGCACCCTGGGGGTCTGGTTCTTCGGCAACGAGTTCCCCTTCATGAGCTGGATGAGCCAGCTGGGCATCGGCACAGATGGCAAGAACGAAAACGGTGTCGAGGTGCTGAAACAGGGCTTTAACGTGGACCCGCTGCTGCAGCGCCAGGCGGACTGCATCTCGACCATGACCTATAATGAATACTGGCAGGTCATCGACGCGGGCGTCAGCCCGGAGGAGCTGGTCACCTTCAAATATGAGGATCAGGGCGTCGCGACGCTGGAAGACGGTCTCTATGTGCTGGAGGAGAACCTCGAGAACGCTGAGTTTGCGGACAAGATGGAGCGGTTCGTGCGGGCCTCGATGAAGGGCTGGAAATATGCCGAGGAGAACCCGGACGAAGCGGCCGGCATCGTGCTGGACAATGATGCATCGGGTGCGCAGACCGAAGAGCACCAGAAGCGGATGATGGGCGAGATTGCCAAGCTGACCGCCGGCAGCAACGGGGCGCTGGACCCGGCCGATTACGAGCGGACCGTGTCGACGCTGATGGGCGGCGGCTCCGATCCGGTGATCACCAAGCAGCCGGAAGGCGCCTGGACCCATGCGATTACCGATGCGGCGCTGAACTGAGCCGTCTTTGCTGACTGCGAAACCAAGGCCCGCCGGACTTGGCCGTCCGGCGGGCCTTTTTTGTTTTGAGCCGTTTTTTGTAAAAATTTCGACAATTCCGCCGTCAAGATGAAATACACGTCTTGGATGAGTTTTTCTGTGTTAGCATCTTCCAATGGGAGAGATTTGCGCTGATATCCTTGAAGGGCAGACGGCAGACGGGCACCCGCCGCATTATATTTGTTTCTGCCGGCGGCCCGAGATCCCTTCCTGCAATGCGCGGCATGCGCCGCGCGGGCGTCCGGCGCTGCTGGATGTGGCCAGCAGGAGCTGCGAACTGCCGCTGATGGCGCTGTGCCGGGCGGCGCATCAGCGCAAGCATGAAACCGGCCGCGCCCAGGTGCTGATTCTTTATGAGGTGGAGCCGGTTGTGCCGGAAGCCGTGGACCTTCCCCCGCCGACAGAAGCCGCGGCGGATGTGATCCCGGTCCAGGTTTGCTGCGTGCAGAAAATCGGCCATGCCGACCTGCTGCACGCGCTGGCTTGCGGTTTTGACGTCATTCACCTGCAATCCTGCGCCGGCGCTGCCGGACTGGCGCAGCAGGAACGGCAAGTGGAGCTGGCGCATGTGCTGGGCGGGCTGGGCCGGATCCTGCTGTTCGGGGACGGCGGCACCCTGGCGCGGCGTCTGGAGGCCGGGATCTTTCCGTTTGCCTCCGTCTCGCCGGACGTTCTTGCGGTGGGCAGCCGCAGGGATACCGCACGGGCCAGCGCCGCGGCCCTGCTGCCGGCCAAGGCAGGCAATATCGCGCTGCCGGAGCAGGCCCCCTACGGGGCTGTCAGCCTGGACGCCGATCGCTGCACGCATTGCAGCAGCTGCGTCTGGGTCTGCCCGTCGGACGCGCTGAGCCTGACGGAGAACGGCGGCGCGCTGAGCTTTGTGGAGTCCTTGTGCTTTCAATGCGGGCTGTGTGTGTCGATCTGCCCGCAGCGGGCGCTGCGCATGGCGCCGGGGATGGACCTGTCCGCGGCAGCGGTCCTGCCGCATCTGCTGGACGGGACTGCGGAGGGGTGCGGCAATGCCGCGGGGGCCGAGGCCGGCCCTGCCGAGGAGCTGCCCGCCAGCCTACCGCCGGTTTTGCCCGCCGGATGAGGATGCCCGCGCGGCAGCGCCGCAGGGCGCTCAGCTCTGTTCCAGAAAACCGCCGTACTGGCCGCGCTTGAATATCAGCCCCTTGCCGGGCCGGGTGGTGACGCTGGCCACCTCGCCGACGACGATGGTGTGATCGCCTGCCGGATGAGCAGCAAAGCGGCGGCAGTCGAAACGGGCAATCACCGCCTCCAGGGCCGGCGAACCTTGCGCGTTCGGCTGCCAGGCGGCGGCAGAGAAATCCTCGCCGTTGGCGGCGAAATGCTTGGCCAGGTCCAGCTGGTCCTCTGCCATCACGTGAATGGCGAAATGCTCGGCGCCGACAAAGGCGTCATGGCGCAGCGAGGCTTTGGCCGGGCACCACAACAGCAGCGGCGGCTCCAGCGAGACGGATGTGAAGCTGTTGACGGTGATCGCCAGCGGGCCGCGCGCGGTCTGGGTGGTGACAACCGTCACCCCGGTGCCGAAGCAGCCGAGCGCATCGCGGTAGGCCCGGGCGGTCTCCGGCCCGGGGATAAAGCTGGTGTCGGCCATGTCGCGCGCCTCTTTTTCGTTCGGCAGTGACCTGCCACGCATGGGGCCGGTTGTCCACCTTACACCTGTATTTCGTAGATCAGGCGGCAAATACAGGTGCTAATTCAAGTCCTCTAACAGGCGTCCGTGCTTGCGGGTCTCCTCAATCACCGCGCCAAAGGTGCCGAGGCCGCGCGCCTCCAGCATTGGCAGCATTTTGCAGAACACCTCTGCCGTGGCTTGAGCATCCCCCATTGCGGTATGGCGCAGGGCAGGCGGGATGGTCACTTCCAGCCGCTCGCACAGCGCATCCAGCGTGTGGCTCTGCGAGGCGCCGAACAGCACCGCGCTCAGCAGCACGGTATCCAGAACCGGCTGGTCCCAGCTGACGCCCGCACGTTTGGCATGGCGGCGCAAAAAAGCCATGTCGAATGGTGCATTATGGGCGACGATCACCGCATCGGAGGCAAACCTGTGAAAGGCGCGGGCGGCTTTGCCGATGTCCGGGGCGCCCTGCACCATGGCATCGCTGATCCCATGCACCTTGGTGGAGGCGGCGGGGATCGGCGTGCCGGGATCGACCAGCGTGGCGAACTGCTCGCCAGCAATTATCCTGTTGCGCACCACCCGCAAGGCGCCGATCTGGACGATCTCGTCCTTATGCGGCAGGAGGCCGGTGGTTTCGGTGTCAAACACCACATAGCTGAGGTTTGACAGCTTGCGGCTGTCCAGTTCCGCGTGCTCGGTGTCCAGCAGGGCAAAATCATAGACCAGCGGCCGCGAGTCGCCGGGGGCAAGGTCCGCATGGGCGCCTTCGAACAGGATGATGTAACCCGGCGCGCCGCCCAGCGGTTTCAGCCGCAGATCAAACACCTGGCTGCCGCTGGCGCTTTTCACCTCGGCCAGAACCTCCAGCCCGCTGCGCACCAGCCGGCCGTAGGCGGCCTCCAGCCCGGTGCGGTCCAGGTAATCGGACAGCGGCGCATTGAGCCGCGGCGGCGCTTCCTGCGCCAGCACCGCGGCGGCCTGGCCGTCATAGAGCACGATCTGATGCGCCGGGCTGGCCATGACGGTGGCAACCGGAATGTCGGTGAGCAACGCCGCAAGGCGGGCTTTCTCGGCTTCCAGATGCTCGGTCTCGCGGGCGATGGCTTCGGCCGCGGACAGGGCAGAGGCGCCCAGCTGGCCCGCCAGCCCCTCGGCAGCGGCCGCCAGGTCGCCCAGGTAGCGGGCGCTGTGGGTGTCCAGCTCCTTGCTCACCCCGGCGTGGGCGCGGGCGCGCATGCCTGCCGCCAGCCGTTCGATCGGCTTGGCGACGTTCTCGTCAAACAGCAGCCAGACCCCGGCGCTCAGCCCGAGCATGGCAAAGCTGCTCAGCAGGCCGGAAAAGATGAAGGCATCGGTCAGGGCGGGCTGGCCCGCGCGGCTGTAGCCAAGCCACAGCGCGCCGCCGGTGACGGCGATGCCGCCAAGCGCCAGCAGGCAGAAGAACAGAAAGATCCGCAGGCGCAGGCTGAGGCGTGACAGCATCGTTATCCTCCGCAGGCCGTGGTCAGCAGCGCGTCCTCCGGGGCACCGGCAACCCAATCGAGCCCCGCGGGCAGGCTGTTGCCGGAAAAGACGGTGCCGTTCGCCACCAGCGCGCGGCGCCATTTGCCGCAGTCCAGCACCGCAGGCCGCTTGCTGAGCGGGGCCCAGCGGCCAAAGAAATAGACCTCGGCCAGATAAACCTGCGGATGCGCCTCGTGGCTTTTCATGGTGGCGGTGTCGATGGCGGCAAACCGGTCCACATAGGGCACGGCATAGGTCCAGGGCCGGTAGAAGCTTTTGTTCTGAACCGTTTCCGCCACTTCCACCCCTTCCGGCAGGGCGGCCCTGGTGCGCCCGTACCAGCCGTATTCGGAGGCGATGGTGACGCCGATCATCGCAAGCCCCGCCGCCACCGGCGCCATCCAGCTCGGCAGCCGCCCCTTCAGCGTCCGGTTCAAGAGCATCACCACGCCCGCCGCCGCGATCCCTGCAAAAATCACCGCAATCAGTTCCAGAAACATCCCATCTCCCCGCAGGCCACCGGCCTTGTCATCTTTCCCGAAATACTCGCGCCGCAGGCTCCCGCACGCGCAGCCGTCAGCTCAGCATTCCCTTACCGTGCCCAACTGCCGATTGCATCGTCTTTACCACAACAAAGGCGTCGCGCAGATGACTTCGCTCAAAATCCGACAGGTCCGAGGGCGCCAGGTAATTGTCCGGTGCCTGGCCGCCGCGGATCTGCGCGGCCTGATGCTCCAGTCTTGTCTGGGCGATCAGGTCGTAGGCATCCGTCAGATCCCGCGCACCGGAGGGGCTGAGCACGCCCGCGGCCTCCGCCGCCTCCAGCCGGGCGCGGGTGTTGACCTCGGCCAGTTTCCCCTGCAGCGCATAGACCCGGCCCAGATCCACCACCGGCACCACGCCGTTGTGCTTCATGTCCAGCGTGTTGCGGTGCTCGCCCGAGCGGATGGTGGCCAGCCCGCGCAACAGGCCCAGTGGCGGCGTGTGTTTCAGCGAATTGGCGATCATATGGGCGGTGAAGATGGTATTGGCGCTGGCCGCCTGCAGGGTTTCCTGCTGCAGGTCGGCAAACAGCGCGGCGTCGCCGCCGATGGGGCGCAGGTCGAACATCACCGAGGCCAGCATCTGCGCTTCCGGGTTCGGCTTGACGATCCAGCCGCGGAAATAGTCGCGCCACACCCGCAGCGGCTGCCGCCAGCGCGGGTTGGAGGCCATCATGTCGCCGGGGCAATAGACGTAGCCGCAGGTGTTGAGCCCGTCGCAGACAAACTTGGCGAGCTGTTCGAAATAGGCCTCATCGCCCGGGGCCAGATCGTCGGACAGGATCAGGCAGTTGTCCTGGTCGGACACGCCCGTCTGCTCGCGCCGCCCTTGCGAGCCGCAGGCGAGCCACAGGTAGGGCACCGGGGCCGGGCCATGTTTATCTTCCGCCAATGCCAGCAGGCGGCGGGTCACGGTGTCGGCGATGTCGGTGATCAGCCGGGTCACCACCTCATGCCGGTTGCCGCCTGCCACCAGCTGCACCAGCAGGCGGGGGATTTCGGCGGTGGCCTTGGCCATCTCTTCAGCCGACGCGGCACGGGCAATGCTCGACACCATCTCGCCTGAGCTGACGGCCTGGAACCGGGTGAGGTCGGTCTGGGTGACGATGCCTGCGAGCTTTCCAGCCTCGACCACCGGGATGTGGCCGATGCCATGCTCCATCATCATGTGCAGCACGTCGGAGCCGATGGCGGAGGGCGCCAGGGTCAGCGGGTCCGGGGTCATCACGTTGCAGACCGGGGTGGAGATCGGCTTGCCTGCGGCGAGGATCTTGGCGGTCAGGTCGCGGGTGGTCAGGATGCCTTGCAAATGATCCCCGTCGGTCACGCAGACGGAGGAGATGCGGCGGTCCCGCATCAGCTGCGCGGCGCCCTGGCAGGTCAGGCCGCCGGAACAGGTGACGGGCGCGCGCGCCATGATGGCCTCAACCCGGGTGGTGGCCAGGCTGCCGGAAACCTGGCTGCCGGGGCGGCGGCGGTCGAAGAATTTGGCGACCTTTGGCTGGCCGGCCATCAGGGCATGGAAATCCGCCTTGGGCAGCAGCAGCAGAAGCGTGTCCTTGGTGGTCCGCGCAGAGGTCACCGCCCGGCCGCCGCGGGTCAGCCCGCGTTCGCCAAAGGAATTGCGGGGGCCGAGGATGGAAACGGGAATGCCGTTCTCATCGGTCACTTCCACCTCGCCGGTGTGGACCAGGTACAGCCCTTCCAGATCCTCGTTCAGCGCATAGACAGCATCGCCTGCAGCTGCATCGATCAGGCGAAACTTGGGGGCCAGCGCCTGCAGCAGCGCCGGTTCCAGGCTGTCGTAGGGGTGGACCGAAGTCAGAAAGCGGAGCAGCGCGGCATCAGAAAGGGGCATGGGCGTACCTGCATGGAATCAGGAAAAAAATGGTCCCGCCGAGTGTGAACCGGACGGGACCATGAGGAAAGAGGCGGGCCGCTGGGAGGCAGCCCGCCCAGGGGAGGTTAGTGGTCCTGTGCGGCCCCGGCGCCGCGCGGGATGCGGACGCTTTCCACCAGCTCTTCGATCTCGGCGGGGATCGCCTCGGTCGATTTCGACACCAGGAAGGCCACCGCGAAGTTCACCATCGCGCCGATCGCACCGAAGGAGGTGGATTTGACGGTGCCCAGCAGCGGATCTGCATCGGTGAAGGAGTTGGTGTCCGGAATGAACAGCCAGCCCTTGTGCAGGAAGATGTAGACCAGGGTCACGATCAGGCCTGCCAGCATGCCGGCTACGGCACCCTTGTTGTTCACCTTGGTGAAGATGCCCATCATCAGCGCCGGGAAGATCGAGGCAGCCGCGAGGCCAAAGGCCAGCGCCACAGTCTGCGCGGCAAAGCCCGGCGGGTTCAGACCCAGGTAGGTTGCCACACCGATGGCCACGGCCATGGCGATCCGGGCCGACAGCAGTTCGCCTTTTTCCGAGATGCTCGGGTTGATCGACCCTTTGATCAGGTCGTGCGACACAGCCGAGGAGATCGCCAGCAAGAGGCCCGCAGCGGTGGACAGTGCAGCCGCCAGGCCGCCAGCCGCCACCAGACCGATGACCCAGCCCGGCAGGTTGGCAATCTCAGGATTGGCCAGAACCAGGATGTCGCGGTTGAAGTTGGTCAGCTCATTGCCGGCCCAGCCGTTGGCTTCGGCAGTGGCCTGCAGATCGGCGTTCTGGTCGTTGTAGTACTGGATCGCACCGTCGCCGTTCTTGTCTTCCCAGCCCAGGAGGCCGGTCTGCTGCCAGGTCGCCATCCAGTCGTACTGCGGATCGTTTTCGATTTGCTGCACGGTCACGGCGCCGCCTTCGATGCCGCCGTTCGGCCACATCATCTCGGTGATGTTGAGGCGGGCCATGGCGCCAACTGCCGGAGCGGTCAGATAGAGCAGCGCGATGAACACCAGCGCCCAGCCGGCCGACCAGCGGGCATCAGCCACTTTCGGCACGGTGAAGAAGCGCATGATGACGTGGGGCAGGCCGGCGGTGCCGATCATCAGCGACAGGGTGAACAGCACCATGTTGAAGGTGTCGGCGTGATGCGCGGTGTACTCGTTGAAGCCGAGCTCGGTCACGATGGCGTCCAGTTTGGCCAGCAGCGGCTCGCCGGAGGCTGCGTGATCGCCGAACAGGCCGAGCGCCGGGATCGGGTTGCCGGTCAGCTGCAGCGAGATGAAGATGGCCGGGATGGTGTAGGCCATGATCAGCACGACGTACTGGGCCACCTGAGTGTAGGTCACGCCCTTCATGCCGCCGAACACGGCGTAGGCGAAGACCACACAAGCGCCGATCAGCAGGCCCGCGGTGTTGGAGACCTCCAGGAAGCGGCCGAAGGCCACGCCAACGCCGGTCATTTGGCCGATCACGTAAGTGGTCGAGGCGACGATCAGGCAGATCACAGCCACCACGCGCGCGGTCGGGGAGTAGAACCGGTCGCCGATGAACTCGGACACGGTGAACTTGCCGAATTTGCGCAGGTAGGGCGCGAGCAGCAGCGCCAGCAGCACGTAGCCGCCGGTCCAGCCCATCAGGAAGGTGGAGTTGTCATAGCCGGTGAAGGCGATGAGGCCCGCCATCGAGATGAAAGACGCCGCCGACATCCAGTCGGCTGCGGTGGCCATGCCGTTAGTGACGGGGTGAACGCCCCGGCCCGCGGCATAGAACTCCGATGTGGAGCCCGCGCGGGCCCAGATCGCGATGCCGATGTAAAGCGCGAAAGACGCGCCCACAAACATCAGGTTGATGGTAAACTGATCCATCTTATTCTTCCTCCACGCCGTATTCGCGGTCCAGCTTGTTCATCCGGAACGCGTAGAAAAAGATCAGCGCCAGGAACACCAGGATCGAGCCTTGCTGGGCGAACCAGAAGCCCAGATCGCTGCCGCCAACCCTGATGCCCGAAAGCATCGGGCGCAGCAGGATGCCGAAGCCGAATGAAACGACAGCCCAGATCACCAGGCTGATTAGAATAATGCGCACGTTTGCCGCCCAATAGCCTTTGTCGGCTTCGGCGGTTTTTGCCGCATTTGTGGTTTGATCCGCCATGGCGGCTCCTCCTTCTTCCTCCTGAGCCGCCGCGGGGACCGGGCGGACTCTCTCCGTTTGCCAGCAGCCGGGTCGCGGCGCGCAGGCATGACTCCTTTGGTCTGCCAAGGCAGGTCCATCGGGTATCTCATTGTCCGGGGGGCGGGATTCTGCCGGTCAGGGCAGGCCCCGCTTCTTATTCGTTAGCTGGTGGCCTTTGTCACAATGGCCGCCATGTCCTGGGCGATGTCGTCGATACCGCCCATGGCATCCGTGGTTTGCAGCACGCCCTTGCCGCCGTAGTAGGCAATCAGCGGCGCGGTCTGCGCGTGATAGGCCTCCAGCCGGCTGGCAACGGTTTCTGCATTGTCGTCAGCGCGGCGCTTCATCTCTGTGCCGCCGCATTTGTCGCATGTGCCGGCCTTTGCAGGCTGCTTGAAGCTGTCGTGATAGCCCTCGCCGCAGCCGCCGCAGGTGTAGCGGCCGGAAATCCGCTCGACCATGGCCGCGTCGTCCACTTCCAGGCTGATCGCGGCGTTGATCTTCTGATTGGTTTCCGCCAGCAGGCCGTCCAGCGCCTCTGCCTGCACGGTGGTGCGGGGAAAGCCGTCAAGGATCACGCCCTTGGCGCAATCGGGTTTTGCCAGGCGGTCGCGCAGGATGTTGATCACGATCTCGTCGCTGACCAGCTGGCCCGCTTCCATAACCGCCTTGGCCGCAAGGCCCGCAGGGGTGCCCGCGGCAACCGCCTCGCGCAGCAGGTCGCCGGTCGACAGCTGCACATAGCCGAATTTTTCCTCAAGCATCCGCGCCTGGGTGCCCTTGCCGGCGCCCGGAGGCCCCAGCAGGATCAGAACGGCGGGACGGGTCATAACTGCCATATTCATCGTTAAATCACCCCTTGTTCGCGCGGTTTTCGATCAGGTCTTCGACCACCGACGGATCGGCCAGGGTCGAGGTATCGCCCAGGGAGCCAAAATCGTTCTCGGCAATCTTGCGCAGGATACGGCGCATGATCTTGCCGGAGCGGGTTTTCGGCAGGCCCGGCGCCCACTGTATCACGTCCGGAGAGGCAATCGGGCCGATTTCGGTCCGCACCCAGGTGCGCAGTTCCTTCAGCAGCTCATCCGAGGGTTCGCGGTCGTTCATCAGGGTGACATAGCAATAGATGCCCTGGCCCTTGATCTCATGCGGGTAGCCGACCACGGCGGCCTCGGCGACGGCGGCGTGGGCCACCAGGGCGCTTTCGACCTCAGCCGTGCCCATGCGGTGGCCGGAGACGTTGATCACGTCGTCGACGCGGCCGGTGATCCAGTAATCGCCATCCGCGTCGCGGCGGCAGCCGTCACCGGTGAAGTAGTAACCCTTGTAGTCCGAGAAATAGGTCTTCTCGAACCGCTCATGGTCGCCCCAGACGGTACGCATCTGGCCCGGCCAACTGTCCTTGATGCACAGCACGCCTTCGACATCGTTGCCTTCGATCTCAGCCCCGGATTGCGGGTCCAGCACCACCGGCTGGATGCCGAAGAACGGCTTCATCGCCGCGCCCGGCTTCATCGCGTGGGCGCCCGGCAGCGGGGTCATCAGGTGGCCGCCGGTCTCGGTCTGCCACCAGGTGTCGACGATCGGGCATTTGCCCTTGCCGACAACCTCGTTGTACCAGGTCCAGGCTTCGGGGTTGATCGGCTCGCCCACGGTGCCCAGCACCTTGAGATCGCTCAGATCGCATTTCTCGACCCAGGAATTGCCCTGGCCCATCAGTGCGCGCAGGGCGGTGGGGGCAGTGTAGAACTGGTTCACCTTGTGCTTTTCGCAGACCTGCCAGAAGCGGGAGGCATCGGGGTAGGTCGGCACGCCCTCGAACATCAGGGTGGTGGCGCCATTGGCCAGCGGGCCGTAGACGATATAGCTGTGGCCGGTGACCCAGCCCACGTCCGCGGTGCACCAGTAGATGTCGCCGTCGTGGTAATCGAAGGTGATTTCGTGGGTCAGCGCGGCATAGGTCAGATAGCCGCCAGAGGTATGCACCACACCCTTGGGCTGGCCGGTGGAGCCGGAGGTGTAGAGGATGAACAGCGGATCTTCGGCGTTCATCTCGGCCGGTTTGCAGTAATCATCCGCTTCCAGCGCCATCTCGTTGTAGTCATAGTCACGCCCGTCGACCCAGGTGGTCTGGCCGCCGGTGCGCTTGACCACCAGGCATTTCACCGTGTCCTTGGTGTGCAAGAGGGCGGCGTCGGCGTTTGACTTCAGCGGGGTCTTGCGGCCGCCGCGCGGCGCCTCGTCGGCGGTGATGATCACCTTGGCGTCGCAGCCGTTGATCCGGGCCGCCAGCGCATCGGGGGAGAAGCCGGCAAAGACGATGGAATGAATGGCGCCGATGCGGGCGCAAGCCAGCATGGCATAGGCCGCCTCGGGGATCATCGGCAGGTAGATCACCACCCGGTCGCCTTTGCGCACGCCCATCGATTCCAGGATATTGGCCATCCGGCAGGTGCGGCGGTGCAGCTCCTTATAGGTGATGTGCTGCGCGTCCTCGTTCGGATCATCCGGTTCCCAGATGATCGCGGTCTGGTCGCCGCGGGTGTCCAGGTGGCGGTCGATGCAGTTGGCGGACACGTTCAGGGTGCCGTCTGCGTACCAGTTGATCGAAACATTGCCGAAGCTGTAGTTCACGTCCTTCACTTGGGTGAACGGCTTGATCCAGTCGATGCGCTTGCCCTGTTCGCCCCAGAAGCCTTCCGGGTCGTTCATTGAGGCGTCGTACATTTCCTGGTATTTCGCGGCATTGACATGCGCGCGGGCAACGGTTTCGTCGGATGGCGGATAGACAGCGTCTGCGTGCAGCGCGTTCATTCGGTTTCCTCCCAGAAATTTTATTGGCAAGACAAACGACACCGCTGTGCCGTGGCTGTCAAACCGTTTCCTCCTAGGCACTGATAATACCGCGTGCTGAAAATTTGTGAATAAGCGACCGGTTTTTAAGCATTTCATTGTCAACGAATTTCCCTCTAGTCAACGTGTCTGTAAATGTTTTGACACCCGCAAACGCTGCATTTGGGAAAAACAACAGTTTAGGTGTAAACGCTTTTGCGGTCATTTTGCGGTTGAAGCCGGGGCAGATTGACCAAAGGGCAGCCTGAGCGGCGGAAACAGGCCCAATCGCGCTGCGGCATATTGTGCCAGGCCGGCCCGCGGCGGGCGGACGGGAGCGCCCCGGTGCCCTGAACGCGAGTCACTGCGTCACGTTTCTGCCGTGGGGGTTGGCAGGGCGCGGCCTTGCGGCTAGCCTGTCGGGCAAGCGTCCGCCTGGCGCATGTGCGGCAGGCAAAAAGGGCGCAATCCGGGAGAGTTAGATTATGAACAGATTTCTGACCGCCGCTGTGGCGGCGACTGCTGGCGTTGCAATGGCGGGCGAGGCCGCGGCGACCGAGTGGAACGTGTCCCTGTGGGGCAAGCGCCGCGCCTTCACGGAACATGTGGAGAAACTGGCCGAGCTGGTCAGCGAGAAGACCAATGGCGAGTTCACTCTGAACATCAGCTATGGCGGTCTCAGCAAGAACAAGGAAAACCTCGACGGCATCTCCATCGGGGCGTTTGAAATGGCGCAGTTCTGCGCCGGCTACCACCGTGACAAGAACCCCTCGATCACCGTTCTGGAACTGCCGTTCCTGGGCGTGAACACGCTGGAGGAAGAGGTGGCCGTGTCCCACGCGGTTTACGCCCACCCGGCGGTAGAGGCGGATCTGGACCGCTGGAACGCCAAGCTGCTGATGACCTCGCCGATGCCGCAGTACAATATCGTCGGCACCGGCGAGCCGCGCGATGAGCTGGCGGAGTTCAAGGACATGCGGGTGCGCGCCACCGGCGGCATCGGCCAGGCCTTCTCCGCCGTGGGCGCGGTGCCGACCTCGGTGACCGCAACCGAGGCCTATAACGCGATGGAATCCGGCGTTGTTGACACCGTTGCTTTTGCCCAGCATGCGCATCTCAGCTTTGGCACCATCAACAAGGCCGACTGGTGGACCGCCAACCTGAACCCCGGCACCGTGAACTGCCCGGTGGTGGTCAACACTGACGCCTATGAGGCGCTGAGCGATGCCGAGCGCGAGGCGCTGGACAGCTCGGTGGAGGAAGCGATTGCCCATTACCTGGAGAACTACGGCGCGCTGCTGACCAAATGGGACAGCGTCCTGGACGAGAAGGGCGTCGAGAAGGTGATGATCTCTGACGAGCAGCTGGCCGAATTCCGCAAGGTGGCCGCCGACCCGATCCGCGAACAGTGGATCAAGGACATGAGCGCGCAGGGCCTGCCGGCGCAGGAGCTGTACGATCTGGTGCAGAAGACCCTCAGCGATCACCGCTCGGGCAGCTGAGCCTGACATGATACGGAAGGGCCGGGCGGACAGTTCCGGCCCTTTTCTGTCTTTGAAATTCTGGAACATGGGGGCAGGGCATGGCAGGCAGCGCAGCAGTCCTGGAGGACGGCAGCCTGATCAGCAGGCTGGACCGCGGTTTATTGAAGGCCGAACGATTGCTGGCACTGCTGAGCGGGATCGCGGTGTTTTCTCTGATGATCCTGGCGGTGGTCTCGGTCGGCGGGCGCAACGCGATCAACGCGCCGCTGCCCGGCTATGTCGACTGGATCGAGCAGATCATGCCGCTGATTGCCTTCATGGGCATCGCCTATGTGCAGCGCCAGGGCGGCCACATCCGCATGGACATCTTCATCGGTGCTTTGCGCGGCCGGGCGCTGTGGCTGTTTGAGCTGGTGTCGGTGCTGCTGATCCTGTTGCTGATTCTGGCAATGGTCTGGGGCAGCTGGGCGCATTTCCAGCGTTCCTTCGACTTTGCCGCGCCGATGTGGAGCCGTGACAGCTCCATCGACATCGGCCTGCCGATCTGGCCCGCCAAGCTGCTGGCGCCGGTGGCCTTTGCGGTGCTGGCGCTGCGGCTGGTGCTGCAGATCTGGGGCTATGGCCGGGCGCTGGTGCTGGGGCTGGAGGCGCCGGTAGCAGTGCCGCTGGTGCAAGGCGCCGCCGAACTGGCGGCGGCAGAGGCCGAGCAGATGCAAGGCCATGACAGCAGCGCAGGTGATAACGCGACTGGCGGGCAGGGGTAAGCAATATGGAACCGATTGAAATCGGCCTGTGGGTCACGGGCGGCCTGCTGGCGATGGTGGTCCTGGGGATGCGGGTGGCCTTTGCGGCGGGCCTTGCAGGGCTCATCGGTCTGATCTGGATTTTCTGGGCCAAGTTCGGCTATGACCCGGCCCGGTTCGGCAAGGCGCTGACCGTCTCGGTCAAGATTGCGGGGCAGGTGCCGCACTCCAAGGTGTCCAGCCAGGCGCTGTCGCTGATCCCCACCTTCATCCTGATCGGCTACCTGGCCTATTACGCCGGGCTGACGCGGGCGCTGTTCACTGCCGCGAAACGCTGGATCGCCTGGCTGCCGGGCGGGCTGGCGGTCTCCACCGTTTTTGCCACCGCGGGCTTTGCCGCGGTGTCGGGGGCCTCGGTCGCCACCTCCGCCGTCTTTGCCCGGATCGCCATCCCGGAGATGCTGGCCATCGGCTACAACAAGCGCTTCGCGGCAGGCGTGGTGGCGGCGGGCGGCACGCTCGCCTCGCTGATCCCGCCCTCGGCCATTCTGGTGATCTATGCCATCATCGTTGAACAGGACGTGGGCAAGCTGTTGCTGGCGGGGTTCATCCCCGGGGCGTTTTCGGCAGTGATCTACGGTCTGCTGATCGTCGGCATCGCGGTGGTCTTCAAATCCGTCGGCCCGCCGGTCAAGGGCTTCACCTGGGGGCAGCGCTTTGCCGCGCTGCCTGGGGCGCTGCCGATCATCCTGGTGGTCGTGATCATCATCTGCTTCGTCTACAACCCCTTTGGCGGCGACGCCTGGGGCACCCCGACCGAAGGCGGCGCCATCGGCGCCTTCATCGTGTTCCTCTATGCGCTGAAGGAAGGGATGAAATGGGCGGAGCTGAAGTCTGCGCTGCTGGAAACCGCCAAGCTGACGGTGATGATCTTCACAATCATCTGGGGGGTGCTGATCTATGTGCGCTTCCTGGGCTTTGCGGATCTGCCGGGGGCGTTCTCGGACTGGATCACCACGCTGGAGATGAGCCCGATGGTGATCCTGATCTGTATCCTGCTGGCCTATGCGGTGCTGGGCATGTTTATGGACGCTATCGGCATGCTGCTTTTGACCCTGCCGGTGGTCTACCCGGCGGTGATGGCGCTGAACGGCGGCGAAAGCGTTGCGGCGGCCGACAGCGCCTTTGGCATGAGCGGCACCATGTGCGCGATCTGGTTCGGCATCCTGGTGGTGAAGATGGCCGAGTTCTGCCTGATCACCCCGCCCATCGGGCTGAACTGTTTCGTTGTGGCCGGCGTGCGCGACGACCTGAGCGTGCAGGATGTGTTCAGGGGCGTGATGCCGTTCTTTGTGGCGGACGCGGTGACGATTGCGCTGCTGGTGGCCTTCCCGGGGATTGTGCTCTACCTGCCGTCCTTGGCCGGGTAGAAGACGGGCGCGGACAGGACGGGCGCTCAGGGCTCACCAAAGCAGATGGAGACCGGCTTGGCAGGCGGCTGCACGGGGCCGGTTTGGCGCGGCATGACAGAAATTGCCCCCTGTACCCGGTCTCCGGTCACAAGTGCTTTTGAAAATGGATGCTCAAGGACAGGGGAGCCTTCGCCATCAGCTGATCGGCGCAATCGGGACCCTTCTCCGCCTTAGGACCTGGTCAAACGATAACGGCAGGTTTCAATGTCAAATCCGTCAACTTTGTACCCCTGCGCGAAGGCCGAAGTCATTTCTTCCCGCACGCGAAGCCGCTCGGCAACTGCTGCGTCAAGATCCGAAGCCAGCAGCCCGTCCAGGTCCTTGGGGATCTCCACTGTCATGGTTTCCGCTGCCCCGGCGGGCGCGACCGTTTTCCACCCTTTCGCCAGCGCCTCAACACGGGGTGACGTGAGGGTCCAGTCGACCAACAGACGGTCTGAGGGAATGCCAGCGTTGATGCCGACCATTTCACCGTAATAATCTTCGTAATACGTTCTGGCAGAGCCGCCCAGACGGGCAATATTCAGCCCTGCGTTGACGCGGCGCAGCGGGTCGAACGTCCAGCGGACCAAGGTCACGCCACGCTTCAGGCACCAGTCGCGCTGAAACCATTTCAGTTTCAGCCCCAGCCCCATGCCGCGGCTGTCGGGATGCACGGCCAGCCGGTGTGAATGCTGGATATGCGGCTGCCCGGTGGGGAAGCCGAACAGAAACCCAAGCATCCGCCCGTCCTTGAAGGCGCCCGCCACAAGGCCGCCTTCATGCTGGATCGCCAGCATCAAGTCGGAGTTGTCCGGCGGGTCGTCCTTGCCCCAGACCTCTTTCTGAAACCACTCCGCGTGCTTGTGTTCGGCCACGCCGTTCAGTTCGCGCAGAACCAGCCCCGTACTCACCATGTTCATGCAGTGATCTCCTCGGCGTGATCCGTGACAGACGCGAGGTAATCCCGGTCCAGGGTCACGCCGATGCCCGGCCCGTTGACAGGAACCGGCATTTCGCCATAGGAGGCTTCGAGCGGTTCGTTGGTGATGTCCCGCGCGAAGTAGCGGCTGGCGCTGGATGTGTCGCCGGGCTTGGTGAAGTTGGCGAGCGTTGCAAGGTGGATGTTATGCGCCCGGCCGATGCCGCTTTCCAGCATGCCGCCGCACCAGACCGGCACCCCGAAGGCGGCGCAGGTGTCGTGGATGGCGCGCGCCTCGGCAAAGCCGCCGACGCGGCCGACCTTGATGTTGATCACCCGCGCGGCGCCGGTTTCCAGCGCCTTGCGCGCGTCGCTGGCGCTGCGGATGCTTTCATCAAGACAGATCGCGGTCTTAAGCGCGCGCTGCACGTTGGCGTGATCGTGGATGTCGTCATGGGCGAGCGGCTGTTCGATGTAATCCAGTGCGAAGGCGTCCAGCGCCTGCAGCTTCGGCAGATCCGGCAGCCCGTAATCGGTATTCGCATCGACCGTCAGCTTGATGTCCGGGAATTCGGCGCGCACCGCCTCTACGATCCGGACGTCGTGGCCCTGGGCGATTTTCAGCTTGGTGCGCTTGTAGCCCTGTTCAACCGCGGTGCTGACCCGTTCCAGCGTGGTTTCAATCGGCGCGATGCCAAGGCTCACCCCCACGCTGACATGATCGCCGGTGCCGCCCAGGGCGGCTTTCAGCGGCAGGCCGAGGCTCTTGGCCCAGAGATCCCAGAACGCCATCTCCACCGCCGCCTTGGCCATGCGGTTGCCGCGCCAGGGCGACAGGATCGGCTGCAGCTCGTAGGGCGAGGCAAAGCGCTTGCCGACGATCTGCGGCAGCAGCACCTCGCGCAGGAAGGCCATCGCGCCGGGGATGGTCTCCTCCAGGTAATCCGGGGCCGGGTCCATCACCGCTTCGGCCACGCCCTCGATGCCTTCGCCCTTCAGGATCAGCAGGGGGAAGGTCTTGGCGGTCATGGTGCCGGTTGAAATCACGAAGGGGGTGAGCAGCGGCAGGCTGACAATACGCAGCTCGGCGCTTTCGATGCGGATGCCGGGGCGCGAGGGGGCGGGGGACATGGGTGAATCGCTGGTCATTTCTGAAACCTGAATAGGGGCCGGGGTCACATCGCCTTGGCGATGAAACGGCGGAATTCTTCTGTTTTGGGATTGGTGAACATCTCGTCGGGCGGCCCCTGTTCGGCGATGCGGCCTTCGTGCAGGAAGACCACTTCGGAGGACACTTCGCGGGCGAACCCCATCTCGTGGGTGACGACGATCATGGTGCGGCCTTCGGCCGCAAGATCCTGCATCACCTTCAGCACCTCGCCCACCAGTTCGGGATCAAGGGCCGACGTCGGCTCGTCAAACAGGATCGCGTCGGGCTCCATCGCCAGGGCGCGGGCAATCGCGACGCGCTGCTGCTGGCCGCCGGACAGCTGGGAGGGATACATGTGCATCCGCTCTTCCAGCCCGACCCGCTTCAGGAAAGCCTCCGCCTTGCTGCGGGCCTCGGCCTTGGGTTCGCCTTTGACCTGGACCGGGCCTTCCATCACGTTTTCCAGAACCGTGCGGTGGGTCCAGAGGTTGAACTGCTGAAACACCATGCCCAGCCGGGCGCGGATCGCCTCGATATGCCGCGCATTCTGCGGCTTGCCGTTCTTCACCAGGATTTCTTCGCCATGCACGGTGACCTTCCCCGAGGTCGGTGTCTCCAGGAAGTTCAGGCAGCGCAGAAAGGTCGATTTGCCCGAGCCCGACGATCCGAGGATGGAGATCACGTCATGGTTTCTGGCCGCGAGCGAGATGCCCTTGAGAACCTCGACGGAACCGAAGGATTTGTGGATGTCTTCGGCTTTGAGAATGATGTCCGGTGGGGTCATGCCCGTGTCTCCTTCAAAGGCTGGACGGTGGCTGGGGCTTGATGCCGGGCGCCGATATGGCGGCTGAGGCGGCGTTCGGCCTGCCGCCAGAGCAGAACAAAGACCGCGGTGATGCAGAGATAGATCAGGGCCGCCCAGAGATAGACCGAGAAGTCGAAGGTCTTGGAAAAGATCTGCCGGGTGCGGCCCATCACGTCAAAAACCGTGACCACGCTGGCCAGCGCGCTGGCCTTCATCAGCAGGATCACCTCGTTGCCGAGCGCGGGCCAGGCGATGCGGTAGGCATGCGGGAACACCACCCGGCGCAGCGCCGTGATCCGGCTCATTCCGATCGCCTTGGCGGCTTCGATCTCGCCGCGCGGAACGCCGAGGATGCCGCCGCGCAGGATCTCGGTCTGATAGGCGGTGGAGTTGAGCGCAAACGCCAGCAGCGCGCAGTTGAACGGGTCGCGGAAGAAGGTCCACAGCCCCCACTCCTGAAGCAGCGGCCGGAACTGGCCCGAGCCGTAGAAGATCAGGAACAGCTGCGCCAGGATCGGCGTGCCGCGCATGAACGAGACATAGAGCCGGAGCGGCGCCTGCGCCATCGGGGAGGCGTGGACGCGGATCAGCGCAAGGGCCGGTGACACCAAGGCGGCGATCAGCGCGCCCAGCAGCGTCAGCTTGATCGTCATCAGGGTGCCGTCGAGCAGCCGGGGCCAGTACTGCGCGAGGATGTCGAGCGGGTTCATCTCAGGCCCTCCGGATGCCGCGATTGGCGCGGCGTTCCATCTGCGCCAGCACCAGTTCGGACAAAACGCACATCGCCCAGTAGATCAGGCAGGCCATCAGGTAGAAGGTGAAGGGCTGCTTGGTCACGCCCACGGCGACCTTTGTCATGCGCATCAGGTCGTCCAGCGCAATGACCGAGACCAGCGCGGTGTCTTTCAGCATGTTGATCCACAGGTTGCCCAGGCCCGGCAGCGCAAAGCGCCAGACCTGCGGCAGCCGGATGCGCAGGAAGATCTGGCGGCCGGTCATGCCGATCGCCCGCCCGGCTTCCGCCTGGCCGTTGTCGAGCGACTGAAACGCCCCGCGCAGCACCTCGGCGGCAAAGGCGCCGAATACCATGCCAAGAGCCACCACCCCGGCCGCAAAGGGACTGAAGTCCGTGGGCGCGGCCTCCGGCGCCCACCACCGCAGGACCGCATTGATCAGCAGGCCAGCGCCGTTGTAAACCACAAAGAGGGTCAGGATCTCTGGCAGGCCGCGCATGACAGTGGTGTAGCCGAACCCCAGCAGCCGCAACGGCAAAAGCCGGGACATCGAGGCGGCGGCGGCCAGGAACCCGAGGAGCAGCCCGACGGGGAGAGTGACGATCGCCAGTTGCACCGTGATCGCAAGACCCCGCAGGATTTCGTCCCCCCAGCCTGCATCGCCATATGAGAACAGTTCAAACATGGATACCCTTTTCAGGCTGAGGGGACATTCCGTTTACTTCATCGTGTAGACGTCGATGTCGAAGTACTTGTCGTTGATCGCCTTGTAGGTGCCATCGGCGCGGATCTCGGCGAGGGCGGTGTTCAGCTTCTCGCGCAGCGCGTCATCCTCCTGGCGCACGGCGATGCCCACGCCATCGCCAACGAAGGCCGGATCGGTGATCGGCTCACCCGCCAGTTCGCAGCAGCTGCCGTCATCGGACTTTTTGGTCCAGTCCAGCATCGGCAGCATGTCCCCGACCTGCAGGTCGATGCGGCCCGAGGCCATGTCCAGGTTCACCTCGTCCTGGGTCGGATAGAGGCGGATGTCGGCATCCGGGTAGGCGGCTTCGATATAATCGGCCTGGGTGGTGCCCGACTGCGCGCCGATCACCTTGCCGGCCAGCGCTTCATTGGTGAATTCCGTGATGTCCGACCCTTTCGGCACGACATGGGTCATCGCCGCCAGATAGTAGGGATCGGTGAAATCGACCTGCTTCTTGCGCTCTTCGGTGATGAACATCGAGGCGATGATGAAGTCATACTTGCTGGCCAGAAGGCCGGGAATGATCCCGTCCCAATCCTGCGCCACCACGGTGCACTCCTCGCCGATGCGCTTGCACAGCTCCAGACCGATCTCAACGTCGAAGCCGGCAATCTTGCCATCGGATTCGATGTAGTTGAACGGCGGGTAGGCGCCCTCGGTGCCCAGCCGCAATCCGTCCGCCGAGGCTGTGCCGGCGGCCATCGCCGCGGACGCCAGGGCGAGTGCCAGTGTCTTCTTCAATGTCATGGGAGTTCCTCCTGTCATTTCCAAGTTTTGATTATTTTTCGACGGCGGCGACCGGATCGCCGACATGGCCGGTGAAGCGGCCGTAAAGCTCTGCAATCCGGTTCAGACGCTCTTCGACCTGCGGCCCCAGTTCCATGCACACGCCATTGATGAGGAGATTGGACAGGCTCGCCATCTGCGCCGTGGAATCCCAGAACTGGTTGAACTGGGTCGGTACGGCAAAAACCTCGTCGGCGGTTTCGCGGCCCCAGTCGCAGAACACATCGGTAATCAGAGTCACCGGAATGCCGGCGGTCTTCGCCTCGCGCGCCAGAATCTTGGCCAGCCGGGAATAGCGGCGGGCCTCGAAGATCACCAGACAGGCCTCCCGGCCGGAGGCCAGTATTTCGGCAAAGTTTCCCGCCGCCAGGTCAATCAGGGTTACCTCGTCGCGCAGGTACTGCATCTGATTGGCAAAATACTGGGCAAGCCCGCGTTCGGTCTGGAAACCGGCCACGTAGACGTGCTGCGTCCTGGCCAGCCTGGCAACCGCATTTTGCCACTCAGCGGACCGGGCATATTCATAGATCCGCACGACGGCCGCGATTTCCAGCTCCATTCCCTGAGAAAGATGGCCCTCGTCGTCGCGGGCGGTAGTGCGCAGTTCATTCAGCCGGTCGCTCACCAGCCACGGATGATCGCCCAAGTCGTCCTTCAGGTGCTCTTTCAAGTCCTTGAAACTGGCGTATCCGTTGCTGCGGCAGAACCGGCCAACAGTAGCTTCGCTCACCCCGACTTTCTCTGCGAGGCTGGCGGCGGTCTCAAACGGAACCTGCTCCAAGGCGCTCAGCATATAGTTGGCAATGGCCCGCTCGGCTTTCGAACCGGTTTCAAGGGCATGGGCAAGTTTTGAGCGGACAGGGGCGGGCAACGTAGCGGACCTTGCGATGGGGATGAACCGTTTGAGTGAAATTGCAAGAAAACTGTCATGCGGTCAAGGTAATTTAAAAAACTTACATCCGCGCCAGAGGGTGACACATAAGGCGCTGAAATAAATGGGGATTTTTCCGGAGCAGTTTCCGGCCTGCCGGGCGGCGTCCCGGCAGTGCCCGCAGCGGGGTGCTGGAACTTGGGGTGCAAAAAGTGCTAAGCGGCGGCGTCGGCGCTGCGTTCTGCAGCAGCGCTGTCAAAAACGGGGCTGAATGGGGCCGAAACGGGGAAGCCGCACAAAATGGCGAATTCAAAAAACCGCGAAAGATCAGGGTTTTCCGATGTCCAGCGCGCTGCGCGTCTGTCCGTTGCGCCGATGATGGATTGGACCGACCGGCACTGCCGCTATTTGCATCGGCTGCTGAGCCGGGAAACGCTGCTTTACACCGAAATGGTGACCGCGCCGGCCCTGGTGCGCGGTGGGGCGCTGCATCTGCTGGAGTTCAATGCCGAGGAGCATCCGGTAGCGCTGCAGCTGGGCGGCTCGGATCCGGGGGAACTGGCAGAGGCCGCCCGGCTGGGCGCGGAGACCGGCTATGATGAGATCAACCTCAACTGCGGCTGTCCCAGCGACCGGGTGCAATCCGGCGCTTTCGGGGCGGTGCTGATGCAGACGCCGGAACTGGTGGCCGATTGCGTCTCGGCGATGCGGGAAACGGTGGATGTGGAAGTCACCGTCAAATGCCGCATCGGTGTGGATGAGCAGAAGCCGGAAGAGGTGCTGCCGGAGTTCCTGGAAAAGATCCGCGCCGCGGGCTGCGGCCGGGTGACCATTCATGCGCGCAAGGCCTGGCTGCAGGGGCTGTCTCCGAAAGAGAACCGGGACATTCCGCCGCTGGACTATGAGCTGGTGCACCGGATGAAGGCGGCGTTCCCGGATCTGCATGTCTCGCTCAACGGCGGCATAGCAACGCTGGCGGAGGCCAAGGCGCATCTGGACCGCGGCCTGGACGGGGTGATGGTGGGGCGTGCGGCCTATCACCAGCCTGCCGATGTTTTGTGTGCGGCGGACCCGGAGATCTATGGCACAGGCTCTGTCAGCGACCCGGCAGAGGCGGTGCGGCAGATGCTGCCCTATATCGAGGCGCGGCTGAGCGAGGGTGCCAGGCTCAACCAGATCACCCGCCACATGCTGGGGCTGTTTGCGGGCAAGCCGGGGGCGCGGCAGTGGCGGCGGATGCTCTCCGAGGGCGCCTGCCGGGCCGGGGCCGGGCCGGAGCTGGTAGAGGAGGCGCTAGCGCAGCTCGGCAAGCGCACTGCAGCGTGACGGTACGCCTCACGCGCTAGTGCCTTGTGCAAGCGGGGAGCGGCGGCTAACCCTTTGCCGGTGAACCAAAGCCCGAGGTGCTCCGCATGACCGATCCCGCCCTGACAGCCGCCCTGTGGCCAGAGCCCGCCTTGCTGATCCAGATGGCGGTGCTGCTTGTGGTGATCGGCGCCTTTGCGGGCGTGCTGGCCGGGCTACTAGGCGTCGGCGGCGGCATCGTGCTGGTGCCTGCGTTTTTCTATGCGTTTCAGACACTTGGATATGGCGGCGATCAGCTGATGCAGATCTGCCTGGCGACCTCTCTGGCAACGATCATCGTGACCTCGGTGCGCTCTGTCATGAGCCACAACAAGAAGGGCGCGGTGGATTGGGACATCCTGCGCGGCTGGGGGATCGGCATTGCCATTGGCGCCGTTGCGGGCGTCTTGGCGGCGTCGTCCCTGCGTTCCACCGTGCTGCAGGGGGTATTCGGCGGGCTGGCGCTGGTCATTGGCTGCTACCTGGGGCTGGGCCGGTCGGAGTGGCGGCTGGCCGAGGCGATGCCCAAGGGCATCAGGCGGGTGGTGCTGTCGCCGGCTGTCGGCTTCCTGTCGGTGCTGATGGGCATCGGCGGCGGCAGCTTCGGGGTGCCGCTGATGACCCTGCACGGGGTGGCGGTGCACCGGGCGGTGGCCACCGCTGCGGGCTTTGGCGTGATCATTGCGGTGCCTTCGGTTGCCGGGTTTCTGCTCTTGGAGGTGGACCCCGCAACCCGGCCGCCGTTCACCATCGGGGCGGTCAATCTGGTGGCCTTTTTCATCGTGATTGCCATGACCCTGATCACCGCGCCCTGGGGGGTGAAGCTGGCCCATGCGATGGATCCCAAACCGCTGAAGCGGGTGTTCGGGGCGTTCCTGGTGCTGGTGGCGCTGAATATGCTGCGCAAAGCTTTTGGCTACTGAGGGCGTGAAGATGCAAGATCCGTTTGCGCAGTATCGGGATAAGGGCTGGGTGCGGTTTGCCCATGATCCGCAGATCGCGGCTTGGGCGGCGGATGCCTTGCCGCATGGGGTGAAGGCGCTGCACGACCCGTCAAACGCCGATTGGTTCCAGTGCGAGCGCACCTGGTTCATCGGCGTCGATGCGCTGCCAAACGACGCCGCAGGACGCGTGCCTGAAGGGCCGCCGCTGGCGGGGGCGCCTATTGATTTCATCACACAGCACCTCGGGCCCATTCCGGACCTGCACCGGGCGCAGGTGTCCTCGGTCTTTCCCGGCTATCCGCGCCCGCGTCCGGGTGAGGGCGAGGCCGCCTTCCGCTACCGCGTCAAGCGCGATGCGGCGCATGTGGACGGGGTCAAGATGTATGGCGAGCACCGCCGCCGCAAGGTGGAGGAGCCGCATGCCTGGGTGCTGGGTATCCCGCTCAATGAAAGCAGCCCGGATGCTTCGCCGTTGGTAGTCTGGGAGGGCAGCCACAGGATCATGCGCCGCGCCTTTGCCACCGCGTTTGAAGGCGTGCCGCAGGCGGACTGGGCAGATGTGGATGTGACCGATGCCTACACAGCAGCCCGCGCCGAGGTGTTCGAGACCTGCCTGCGGATCACCGTTCATGCCAAACCCGGCGAGTCCTATCTGATGCACCGGCTGTGCCTGCACGGGGTTGCGCCCTGGGGCGAGGGGGCCAGCGCGCCGGAAGAGGGGCGTATGATCGCCTATTTCCGTCCGGAGCTGGCGGATTGGACCAAGGGGTGGCTGGCGGAAGGGTAGTCTTACCTCAACCGATCAGAGACCGTCCGGTGGAATCCCGACGTAGGTCCTGGCTGAGTTGCACTTTTTGAACGCCGGTCCGCTGGGAGGTTGCAAGGTATCTAATCAGCCTCGCTATGGCCATCGCCACCTTGGTGAAAAGGTCAGCAATCCTGCCTGAATGTTTCGCGCGCGAAACATTGGGTCAGTGCTTATTCCGCATGATTTGCAAACGGTTACCTGACCGCGCGCCGCGTTAACCTCGTTTGAGCCTCGCGCCGCGGCCGCCGCGGCGCTTGGCCAGTTTGCTGGCGCGGGCGGGGAGGTCGTTCATGATGCCGGCGCGCTCGTCATTGGTCATCTTGGACCAGTCGCGGATTTCGTCGATGGAGCGGTAGCAGCCGGTGCAGATGCGGGCCTCGGGGTGGACAACGCAGATCTTGATGCAGGGGGACTGGATCTCGTCCCGTTTCCAGACGTCGTCGCTCATGCCTTCACCCGTTCTTCAAATGCCGCATCCGGTCCAATGCGCCTTGCAAGATATAGGAGGCAGCGACGTGGTCGATAACCTCTGCGCGGCGTTTGCGTGTCGTATCCGCCTCAAGCAGCGCTTTTTCTGCCGCCACAGTGCTGAGGCGCTCGTCCCAGAAGCTGATCGGCAGGTCGGTCAATTGCATCAGGTTGCGGGCAAAGGCGCGGGTGGACTGGCAGCGGGGGCCCTCTGTGCCGTCCATGTTGCGCGGCAGGCCCAAAAGGATGCCGCTGATGTCGCGGGCCTGGATGATCTCCAGGAGGCGCGCGGCGTCTGCTGAGAACTTCTTGCGCTTCACCGTCTCCAGCGGGGTTGCCACCGCGCCGATACGGTCGGAGACGGCGACGCCGATGGTCTTGGTGCCGAGGTCCAGCCCCATCAGCGCGCTCATCGGCGGCAGGGCGGCGGCGAAGTCTTCAAAGACGTCGTGGATCATTCTGCAATTCCGGACTGGGCGGCGATGGTTTCCAATAGGGCCAGCGCCTCGGCGTCAGCCTCAAACGCACCGCGGGCCTCGGCATAGACGGTGCGGGCGCGCTCGGTTTCGCCAAGGACCGACAGGGCGCCGATCAGGCGGGCCCATTCCTCGGCGCTGCCGCCTTCGCTCGCCAGCCGGTCCGACAGGCGCGTGACCATGCCGCGGATCATCTCCTGCTGCTCTTCGGCGGAGAGTTCGCTGGCGCCGGCCATGTCTTCGGCGCTGGGGCCGGGCAGGGCGGGTGCGGTGCCGCCGCCGGGCGCGATGGGACGGTATTCCACACCGGCGCGGAAGGCCATCTCCTCGATCTGGCCCTGGATGCCCTTGACCCACGGCGCGTCCGCCGGGCCGTCCCGCAGGGTAGCGGCCCATTCGCGGTAGGCGAGGTCCGGGCGGCCGATCTGGCCCAGCATCAGGCCCCAGTAATAGCGGGCCGGGCCGTGGGCGGGGTCAATCGCGCGGGCCTTCTGCAGGTCGGTTTGCGCCTCGGGGGAGACATAGCCGCCGGCCGCCATGATCTTGAGCTCGGCCAGTTCTGTAAAATCGCGGGCGTTGACCTTGCCTTCGGCCAGGCGGATGTAGTTGGCCTTGGCTTCATAGGCAGCTTTGAAGTTGCCGAGGTTGGCCTCGTGCTGTGCCAGCAGCGCCTGGCCGCGGGCGTCACCTTCGCGCTCGCCTGCGGTCTTGCGCAGCTGTTCGACCAGTTTGATGTAGCCTTCCTCCACCTGCGGTTCCGGCAGGGCGGGAATGCCGGCTTCGGCCTCCGCCTGCGAGGGGCGGTTCTCGGCGCGCTCGCCCGCCATGCGGATGCGGTCCTTGAGGCCGAGGTCGCCATACCCCGGCGCGCCAAGCTGCCAGTAAAGGCCCAGGGTGCCGCCGGTGATCAGCAGCGCGATGGCACCGGCAGAGACCAGCGACAGGGATTTGGGCTGGGCGTGGCCGGACTTGCGCTGTTGCAGCTGGGCGTCGGCCGCCAGAATGCGGCGCGAGATTTCGGTGCGGATGCGCTCTGCGTCGCCTTCATTGATGACGCCGCGCGCCAGGTCCTTGTCGACCTCGCGCAGCTGCTGGCGGTAGACCCGCAGGTCATAGGCCGCAGCAGGTTCGCCTTGCTCGCGGGCGCGAATGATGATCATTGCCAGCAGCAGCGCTGCCGAGAATGCGATAAGGGCGGTGACTGTCCAGAAAACCATGCCGTCTCCGAAGTTTGGTTTTCATCTATATGCGGGGCGGCCCGAACAAAAGGGCCAAACTGCCGCGGGATGCTGCAATGCGTCATGGGTCTATGTCGCAATAGCGCAGAAACAGGGCGATAAACGGCACTGGCCGGCCATGCGTTTCAGGCATACCCGCTAACAGACACGAACCATCGGATTCGCTCATGAAACGCTATTCAGTCTTTGCTGTCGCGCGGGAAGCCCTGCGCTATCACACCGGATGGGAGCGCGCCTGGCGCTCGCCGGAACCCAAACGCCACTACGATGTGATCATCGTGGGCGCGGGCGGGCACGGCCTCGCCACCGCCTATTACCTGGGCAAGAATTTCGGCATCACCAATGTCGCGATTATCGAGAAAGGCTGGCTGGGCGGCGGCAATACGGGCCGGAACACCACCATCATCCGCTCGAACTACCTGCAGGATCCGTCTGCTGCGATCTATGAAAAGGCCCGCAGCCTGTATGAGACCATGTCGCAGGACCTGAACTACAACGTGATGTTCAGCCCGCGCGGCGTGATCATGCTGGCCCAGACCGAGCATGAGATCCGCGGCTACAAGCGCACCGCGCATGCCAACCAGCAGCAGGGTGTGCAGACCGAGTGGATCACGCCTGAGCGCGTGAAGGAGATCGTGCCGATCATCAACCTGCACGGTCCCCGCTATCCCGTGCTGGGCGGCCTGTACCAGGAGCGCGGCGGCACCGCCCGTCACGACGCGGTGGCCTGGGGCTATGCGCGGGCGTGTTCCGACATGGGCATGGACATCCTCCAGAAATGCGAAGTCACCGGCGTGCGCGTTGAGAACGGCCGCACCGTGGGTGTGGACACCACCAAGGGCCCGATCGACTGCGACAAGCTGGGCATGGTTGTGGCGGGCAACGCCTCTGTGCTGGCTGAATTGGCTGGCTTCCGCCTGCCGATGGAATCCGTGGCGCTGCAGGCGATGGTGTCCGAGCCGATCAAACCCTGCATGGACGTGGTCGTGATGGCCAACACCGTGCACGGCTACATGTCCCAGTCCGACAAGGGCGAGATGGTGATCGGCGGCGGCACCGACGGGTTCAACAACTACACCCAGCGCGGCAGCTTCCACCACATCGAGGAAACCGTGCGCGCGCTGGTCGAAACATTCCCGATGGTCAGCCGCCTGAAGATGCTGCGTCAGTGGGGCGGCATTGTGGATGTGACCGGCGACCGCTCGCCGCTGATCTCCAAGACCCCGGTCCAGAACTGCTTCATCAACGCAGGCTGGGGCACCGGCGGCTTCAAGGCGATCCCGGGCTCCGGCTGGGCAATGGCGGAACTGATGGCCACCGGCCATTCGCCGCTGACCGAGGAGTTCTCGATGATGCGCTTCAAGGAAGGCAAGTTCATCGACGAGAGCGTCGCCGCCGGTGTGGCGCACTAACGCTGCAAAATTCAATTTTACGGAGCAAGCACCATGCTGATCCTTGAATGCCCCTATTGCGGCGTCAAAGCCGAAGAAACCGAACTGGCCGCGGGCGGCGAAGCGCATCTGAAGCGCTTTGGCCCCGGCTCCTCGGATGACGAGTTCCATGACTACCTGTTCATGCGTGAAAACCCCAAAGGCGTTCACTTTGAACGCTGGCGCCATGCCAACGGCTGCGGCAAGTGGTTTCACGCCGCCCGCTGCACCATGACGCTGGAGGTCTTTGGCACCTACACCGCGCAGACCTCTGTGCCGACGCAGGAGATCCTGGACAAGATCGCTGCCAAACGC
Source organism: Leisingera sp. UBA4491 (assembly GCF_002388965.1). Classification (NCBI taxonomy): domain Bacteria; kingdom Pseudomonadati; phylum Pseudomonadota; class Alphaproteobacteria; order Rhodobacterales; family Roseobacteraceae; genus Leisingera; species Leisingera sp. UBA4491. Next base: position 146,379 of record NZ_DGNN01000010.1, read on the forward strand.
CCGGGCTGGACCTGGCGCGAATTTGCGGACGGCAAGAAATGAACCGCCGCCTGACTGAAACACCCGCTTTTCTCTTGAAAGGTCTGCGCACATGAGCACGCGTCTTGCCAAGCACGGCCGGCTGATCGACCGCTCCAAACAGATCGCCTTCACTTTCAACGGCAAGTCCATGAAGGGTTATGCCGGCGATACGCTCGCATCCGCCCTGCTGGCCAACGGCCAGGTGATGATGGGCCGCTCGTTCAAATACCACCGCCCGCGCGGCGTTGTCGCATCCGGCTCGGAAGAGCCTAATGCGCTGATGCAGCTGGGTGTGGGCGACCGTTATGAGCCCAACCAGCGCGCTACCACCACCGAACTGTTCTCAGGCCTGACCGCGCAGTCGCAGAACCACTGGCCGAGCCTGGAGTTCGACGTCCTGTCGATCAACAACAAGCTGTCCCGGTTCCTGACCGCCGGCTTCTATTACAAGATGTTCATCCACCCGCGTCCGCTGTGGAAGCACGTCTATGAGCCGATCATCCGGAAGTCCGCAGGACTGGGCGCAGCCCCCGACAAGGAGCTGAAGGACGCCGACACCTACGAGCACTTCTACTTCTTCGCGGATGTGCTGGTCATCGGCGGCGGCGTTGCCGGCCTGCAGGCCGCCAAGGCGGCGGCGGCATCCGGCGCCAAGGTTCTGGTGCTGGAGCAGAACAACTACTGGGGCGGCCGCGCGCCGGTTGACGGCGGCACCATTGACGGCGAAGCGCCCGAGGCCTGGATCGAGAAGACCCTGGCAGAGCTGCGCGGGATGGACAACGTTACGCTCCGCGACCGCTGCATGGGCTCCGGCGTCTATGATCACGGCTATGCCCTGGGCTATGAGCGCCTGACCGACCACGCGCCGGGCCAGGGCGGCCCGCGCCATCGCCTGTGGCGGATCCGTGCGAGCCAGATCGTCACCGCGACCGGTGCGATCGAGCGTCCGCTGTCCTTTGCCGGCAACGATGTGCCGGGCGTTATGCTGGCGGCCTCGATGCGCGACTATTTGGTGAACTGGGGCATCAACCCGGGGAACAAGGTCGTGGTTGCCACCAACAACGACGACGCCTACCGCACAGCACTTGTGCTGCATGACGCGGGCGTCGAAGTGGTCCGCGTGGTTGACACCCGCGAAACCGGCGGCGGCGCGCTGATGGAAGCGGTCCGCGAAAAGGGTATCCGGGTTGAGCTGGGCCGCGCCATCGCCAAGGTGAAGGACGGCAAATGCGTGACCGAGGTCGCCATCTGCGCCCAGAACGGCGAAGGCGGTGCGCGTGAGGTCGTGCAGGCCGACGCGGTTGCCATGTCCGGCGGCTGGTCGCCGGTGGTCCACCTGTGGTCCCATTGCGGCGGCAAGCTGATCTGGGACGAGGTGAACGCCAACTTCCGTCCCGATGCCTCCCGCCCGCCGCTGGGCCATGACGGCAACGGCTTTGTGGTTCCGGCAGGTGCCGCGAACGGCGAGTTCGGCCTGGGCGCGCTGCTGGAAGATGCAGCAGCTGCTGGTTCGAAAGCTGCCGAAGCAGCCGGCTTCCCGGCGAAATCCGTGGCGGCTGCCAAAGGCGAGTCCGAGGCGGAAGCACAGATGGAAGCGGTCTGGCTGATGCCCGCCAAGGCGGACATCAAGCTGCGCATGAAGTCCTGGCTGGACTACCAGAACGACGTGAAAGTGTCGGACGTGCAGCTGGCGGCCCGCGAAGGCTATGAAAGCGTCGAGCACACCAAGCGTTACACCACGCTTGGCATGGCCACCGACCAGGGCAAGCTGTCGAACATCAACGGCCTGGCCATTCTGGCCGACAGCCTGAACTCGGAAATCCCGCAGGTGGGCACCACCACCTTCCGTCCGCCGTACCACCCGATCTCGCTGGGCGCGATCGCGGGTGAGGCGCGGGCCGAGATCTTCCAGCCGGTGCGCAAGACGCCGATCTACGACTGGTTCGACAAGAACGGCGCGGATTGGGAGCCGGTCGGCCAGTGGCGCCGCCCGTTTGCGATCACCAAACCCGGTGAGGACCGTCATGCTGCGGTGAACCGCGAGGTGAAGAACACCCGCGAGAACCTTGGCCTGCTGGACGCCTCGACCCTGGGTAAGCTGATCGTCAAGGGCCCCGATGCAGGCAAGTTCCTGGACATGCTGTACACCAACATGATGTCCACGCTGAAGCCGGGCAAATGCCGCTATGGCCTGATGTGCACCGAGAACGGCTTCCTGATGGACGACGGCGTGGTGGCCCGCATCGACGAGGACACCTTCCTGTGCCACACCACCACCGGCGGCGCCGAGCGCATCCATGGGCACATGGAAGAATGGCTGCAAACCGAATGGTGGGACTGGAAAGTCTACGTTGCCAACGTGACCGAGCAGTATGCGCAGATCGCCGTGGTCGGCCCCAATGCCCGCAAGGTGCTGGAGAAGCTGAACGCGCAAGCGGGCGGCGGCATGGATGTCAGCAAAGAGGCGCTGCCGTTCATGGAGTGGCGTGACGGTCAGATCGGCGGCTTCGACGCCCGCGCTTACCGGATCTCCTTCTCGGGCGAGCTGTCCTACGAGATCGCGGTCGCGGCCTCTGAGGGCCAGGCGTTCTGGGATGCGCTGATGGACGCGGGCAAGGAATTCGGCGTCATGCCTTATGGCACCGAGACCTTGCACATCCTGCGCGCCGAAAAGGGATTCATCATGATCGGCGATGAGACCGATGGCACCGTGATCCCGCAGGATCTGGGGCTGCACTGGGCGCTGTCCAAGAAGAAGGACGACTATCTGGGCAAACGCGCGCAAGCGCGCTCCCACATGACGGATCCGGACCGCTGGCAGCTGGTTGGCCTGGAAACCGTGGACGGATCGGTGCTGCCCGACGGCGCCTATGCGTTGGGTGAAGGCGTCAATGCCAATGGCCAGCGCAACATGATCGGCCGGGTGACCTCGACCTATCACTCCGCAACGCTGGGCCGCGGCATCGCCATGGGCCTCGTCAAGCACGGTCCCAAGCGGATGGGTGAAGTGATCGAGTTCCCGGGCACCGACGGCAAGACCTACAAAGCCAAGATCGTTGACCCGGTCTTCTACGACAAGGATGGAGAGAAGCAGAATGTCTAAGGCTGTTTCCGTACTGAACGGCGCCCAGTACTCCGGGCTGGCCAAGGTCGAGGATGCCGGTCTGCAGGGTATGATCACCCTGCGCGGCGATCTGGACTCCGCAGCGCTGAAGGCAGCCGTCAAGGCCGCCACCGGCGCCGGGGTTCCGGAACAGGGCGCCATCTCGGTTGCCGAGAACGGGGCCGCCGCCTGGATGTCCCCGGATGAGCTGCTGCTGCTGGTGCCTTACGAGGATGCGGTTGCCAAGACCGCCGAAGTGGCCGAGGCGCTGAAGGGCGAGCACGCTCTGGCGGTGAACGTCTCCGACGCACGAGCGTTCTTCCGCCTGTCCGGTGAGGGCGCGCGCGAGGTGCTGGGCAAGGTGAGCCCGGTCGACTTTGACGCTGCCGCCTTCGCCCCCGGCCAGTTCCGCCGGTCGCGCCTGGCACAGGTGGCTGGCGCCTACTGGCTGAACGAGGACGGCAGCTTCTGCATCGTCTGTTTCCGCTCTGTGGGCGAGTACGTGTTCAAACTGCTGAGCGCGGCCGCTCACCCGCAAAGTAAAGTGGGTGTTTATTAAAATTACCACTCGCTTTTTGCTTGTGACGCCATGACGCGTCAACTACGGTGCCCTGGAGATGATCCGGGGCACCTTTTTATTTGAACCGATGCCGCTGGAGATGTTCCTTCGCAGGGATTGAAAACGTTATATTTAACAGCCGGTTACCTGTCTGTGGGGCGGCTGTGTGAAGATGTTTCGGAGGCGGTTGATGGGTCTGCTGAATTGCAGCTATGTTGCACTATTTTTTACGCTTGCCGGGGCGGCTGCCGCAGCGGGTTCCAGTTTCCGCTGCAACCTTGAACCGATTTCCGGCGACGCCTGGGTGCCCAGCAAAATCGCGATCAATTTCTCCGATGATTTCAAAACGGCGCAGATCACCGATGCCGCCTTTGGTGTCTCTGTGCCCGCCAAGGTGGTCAAACGCAGCGGATCGTCATATGCGCTCAGCTGGTCGCTGCCGGGGCTTGCGGTGCTGATGGAAAGCGGCGGGGCTGAGCCGCGGTTCCGGGCGGTGCTCAATATGTCCAACCTGAAAATGAGCATTCAGTCGATCCGCCCGGAAGAGGGCACGATGCTGCCCCGCGGCTCCGGCAGCTGCGAGCGGCTGGACTCGCTGTCGCTGCTGGCGCAGTACCAGGTCTATTTGCAATAACTGGTGCCTTGGGGTGCCGCGGCACCGCGAGCGGACAAGGCTTGTCGCAGGATCGCCTATTGCAGCTTTTTTATCCAACTTACCCGGGAGCGTGGTTGCATTTTTCTCAACCGGGTTGCATTCGGTTTTCAGGAACTGATTTGAGGACTACGGCAAATGAAGTGTTTCGTTCAGGCTGGCTGTCTTGCGGCAGCAGGTTTTCTTGGTCAAGCGGTCTCGGCTGAGACCGTTTTTGACTGCGACATCAAGGTGTTTACAAACAACGGCTGGATTGCGCCGCGGGTTATGGTGCTGTGGGACGACAGCACTAAAACTGCAAAGGTCTATGACGGCTACATTCACCAACTGGTCGGTGAACCCTTGTCCGCCAAGGTCGAACACCGGAAAGGAAATTCCTATGACCTGGCGTGGCGGGTGAATGACATCCCGGTTTCCAACGCGCGGACCAAGGTGGACGGGCTGTATTCGGCCGTCTTTGACATGGACAAAAGCACTCTGTCGATCCGGGGTGTGATCACCGGCTTTGCAAACGCGCCGCGCGGGCGCGGGAAGTGCAAGGTCCAGCAGGGTTGATACGCTTGGCTAACTTTTTGCGGCAAACAGTTTTGGGACGAAAAGAATGATTAAGGAAATATTTGTTGCAACCGGTGTTGTCAGCGTGCTGTTGCTGGGGTTTCCGGCGGCGGTTGGCGCTTCGGGAGTGGATGCTGTTTTTCGTTGTGAGATTGACCGGTTCGGCGGAGGTAAACCCACGTCTGAAGGCGGTGGCGGATGGCTTCCCGCCCAGGCTTATTTTGAGTTCTCTGACGATTGGCGGCAGGTACAGGTTATCGATTCACGCGTTGTGACTTCTCGGGAAGGAAAGGCCGAAGCAAAAGTGAAACAGTTAAAAGATGGGAGGCTGAAGTTCAAATGGCGGATTAGCCGCCCGACAAGCTTAGACATCTGGACACCAGTAGGCTTTCGCGCAGAGGTAGATCCCCAAGCCAAAACGGGTGTAATGCGGGCGAAAGTGTCTCTCGGATACCATTCAAGGATCCGTGGCGATCTGAAGTGCGAGCAGATTGCTCAAAGCGAAATTCCCGGCCTCGATCAGTTGCAATACTGACTTCGAAAGCGGCTGTGTCCCTGCGCGGCTAGGCACCTACTGCCTGAGCATCTGAGAGGATAGATGAACATTGGGCCTGCACGGTTTTCGCGCCTTGGCCTCTTGACCTGATAGCGCGCACACAGCATGTATCTGCGCAGGAACGCAAACAATTTTGACAGGGGGCCCAAAATGGCTTTTGAACTTCCCGATCTTCCCTACGCCCACGACGCTCTGGCATCCAAGGGCATGTCCTCGGAAACCCTGGAATACCACCACGACCTGCACCACAAGGCCTATGTCGACAACGGCAACAAGCTGATCGCCGGCACCGAGTGGGAAGGCAAGTCGCTGGAAGAAATCATCAAGGGCACCTACGACGCCAACGCGGTTGCCCAGAACGGCATCTTCAACAACATCTCGCAGCTGTGGAACCACAACCAGTTCTGGGAAATGATGGGCCCGGGCGAGAGCAAGATGCCGGGTGAGCTGGAGAAGGCGCTGACCGAAAGCTTCGGCTCGGTCGACAAGTTCAAGGAAGAATTCTCTGCCGCAGGCGCAGGCCAGTTCGGCTCCGGCTGGGCGTGGCTGGTCAAGAAGGCAGACGGTTCGCTGGCGGTGACCAAGACCGAAAACGGCGTGAACCCGCTGTGCTTTGATCAGACCGCGCTGCTGGGCTGTGACGTGTGGGAGCATTCCTACTACATCGACTTCCGCAACAAGCGTCCGGCCTACCTGACCAATTTCCTGGACAACCTGGTGAACTGGGAAAACGTCGCCTCCCGCCTGGGATAAGGCAGCAGGAGCGGAAGCCGGTTTCCAGGCTGGCACCGCATCAGAAGATTCCGCCCGCGCAGCGTTGCTGCGCGGGCTTTTTCGTGGTTGTCTTAGGAACAAGGGCCTGCTGCTGCGCGTTGAACTTCCACATGTGCAATAAGAAGGAGGCTCCCATGGCTGAACGCAAACGATCGACGGATGGACGCCGCGAGACGGACGAGATCCCCGGTGCGAAAGGGAGCGTCTCGCAGCAAGGCCGGGCTGGCGGCGGGCTGCAGCGCGATATCGCCTCTGAAGACGAGCTGAAACGGGCCAAGGAGCGTCCGGCGGGATCAACACGCGTGACGAAATCCAAGGAGGAGGAGTGACATCATGACCTTTCTGACGCAGGGCACCTGGGTGCTGGTTGCGGACAGCGAAAAAGCGCTGTTTCTCGAAAACACCACGGACGCGCAGAACCCGAACCTGAAGGTGCGGCGCAAGGACGAGCAGGAAAACCCCTCCAATCGCGAGCAGTCGGCAAACCGGCCGGGGCGGTTCAACGACGGCCCCAGCGTGCACCGTTCGGCGGTGGATGACACCGACTGGCACCAGCTGGCCAAGGAACGCTTCGCGTCGGATCTGGCGGACCGGCTGTACAAGATGGCGCATAAGGGCCAGTTTGAACGGCTGGTTCTGGTGGCAGCCCCCGAGGTACTGGGCGAGCTGCGCAAGAACCTTCACAAGGAGGTTGCCGACCGCGTGGTGGCCGAGGTCGCAAAGAACCTGACCAACCACGAGACCAGCAAGATCGAGGAGATGGTGAAAGACGCGCTTGAGAACGGCTGACGGTTGAGCCGGGGGCTTGACCCTTGCCCCTGTCCGGTGTCTGTCAAAGGGCGCACGGGCAGGGGCAAATCATGCGGGACACACAGTTAGGCGTCATGGCGATGATCGCGGCCTGCGTGGTTTGGGGGCTGTCGGGGATCTATTACAAGGCGCTGTCGCACGTGCCGCCGGAACAGGTGCTGTCGCACCGGGTGCTGTGGTCGTTTTTGTTCTTTGCGGGCGTGCTGCTGGTGCAGGGGCGGATCGGCGCCTTGCGGGCGGCCTTCTCGGACCGGCGCGGCGCGCTGCTGCTGGCGTTTGCCACCGCGATGATCTCGCTGAACTGGTTCGTGTTCATTTCTTCCGTCCAGACCGGCCATGCGACTGAGGCCAGCCTGGGCTATTATATCTTTCCCTTGCTAAGCGTGCTGCTGGGGCGTCTGGTGTTCGGCGAGCGGCTGGCTTGGGCGCAGCTGCTGGCGGTGCTGCTGGCCGGCGCCGCGGTTGCGGTGCTGTCGTTCGGATTGGGTGCTGCGCCCCTGATCCCGCTGGTGCTGAGCGTCAGCTTTGCGCTTTATGGTGTTGCCAAGAAACGGCTTTCCCTGGGGCCGGTGGTGTCGGTCACCGCTGAGGTTCTGCTGATCTTGCCGGTGGCGCTGGCGGTGATCTGGCTGACCGGCGGCGCGGGCTTCTTCGGCGGCCCGGCGGATGCGGCCATGCTGGCGTTCTCCGGCATCCTGACAGGGCTGCCGCTGATCCTGTTCAGCTTTGCCGCCAAACGGGTGCGGCTGGGCACCGTGGGCGTCTTGCAGTATCTGAACCCGACGCTGCAGTTTCTGGTGGCGGTGCTGCTGTTTGCCGAGCCTTTCACGCCCTGGCACGGCGCTGCCTTTGCGCTGATCTGGAGCGCGGTTGCGGTGTTTTCCTACTCGGCCTTGCGTCAGGAGCGGGCGTCGCGCAGGGCGGCGATGGCGGCCACCGGGGTGTCGGCCCAGATCAGGTAATCCGCAAGGTCCTGCCCGGCGAAGCCCTCGCCGATGACCTGTTCCACCAGGGCGCGCAGCTTGTCCCAGTAGCCGGCTGTGTTCAGGATCACGATCGGCTTGGAATGCAGGCCAAGCTGGCGCCAGGTGAGCGCCTCGAACAGCTCATCCAAAGAGCCGGCGCCGCCGGGCAGCACAATAACCGCATCGGCGTTCCACAGCATCACCTTCTTGCGCTCGTGCATGGTCTCGGTCACCACATAGGTGGTGAGATCCGACTTGCCGACCTCGCGCCGTTCCAGGTGGCTGGGGATCACACCGAAGGTTTCGCCGCCGGCCTGCTGGGCCGCGCGGGCAACCTCGCCCATCAGCCCGACATCACCGGCGCCATAGACCAGCCGCATGCCGTTGCTGGCAAGCGCGGCACCCAGGGCGCGGGCGGCTTCGGTATAGGCGGGCCGCGCGCCCGCGCGCGATCCGCAATAAACACAGACGGATTTGATGCTCATCGGCCAGCCTTTCCGTGGAATTTCAAGATGAAACGCAATTGCTGTTTTGACCCGTGATAGCGGGATTGGTAGGTTTGCTCAACTAAGCGGAAGGGAACATTCCGCAAACGTCGAAGGGGAAGACATGGCGGATGCATCTGGAAGCGGGGGGCTGGGGGCTCTCACACTTGGCGCTGTTGCCGGGGTAGCCGTGGTGCTGGGCGGAGTGGTGCTGTTCCAGCTGGGCGTGTTCGGCACCGGCCAGCCGGACGGCGACGCCGCGAACGGGCAGGCTGGCGGCCAGGCGGCACGCGGCAGTGAAGAGTTCACGGGCGACGGCGAGGAGTCGGGCCAGCCGTTGCAGAACCGCACAGCAAACGCGCCGGTGGACGCGGAGGATGACAGCGCAGCTGCGGAGGCTGAGCCGGTGGAAAACGCAGCGGTTTCAAAGGAGCCTGCGGCGGAGGAAACGGCGGTTTCCGTGGACCCAGACACGGCGGCTGCGGCTGAAGAGCCGCCGGTAACAGCTGGTGCAGAAACAGAAATCGCGCCGGTTGAAGGCCCTGGGGAGGGTGATGAGGTTGCCCTGGCCGCGCCCTCTGATCCTGCGGCAGATGAGAGCAAGGAAGACCTTTTTGTCCTGCAAGCACCGGAGCTGGATCTGGTGCGGGTGGATCGCGACGGCGCGGTGGTGATTGCCGGGCGCGCGCAGGCGGGCGTCCGGGTTTCGGTGCTGCTGGATGGCGAGGTTCTGGAGCAGCTGGAGGTTCCGGCTGGCGGCGAATTTGTCTCGCTGACCACCATTGCCCCAAGTGCCGATGCGCAGGTGGTGTCGCTGCTGGCAGAGCACGGCGGCCAGCAGAGCGCCTCAGGCGACACCTTCATTCTGGCGCCGGTCAGCCCGGCGGCGGCGGAAATAGCCTCTGGCGCGGGCACCGGCGTTCCGGCAGAGGCGGCAGCTGCCGCGCCCGCCTCCCCGGATCAGGTTGCGGTGCTGGAACCGGCGGCCGGAGCGGAAACAGCGCAGCCGGCTGCACCTGCAGTTGAGGCGGAACCGGATGGCGCTGGCGCAGCAGAAGACGGAACCGCAGAGGCCGCGGGCATAGCTGCGGCCGGCGACCAGCAAGGCACCGCACCGGCAGCGCAGACCCCGGCGGTTGCTGCTGACCCTGCCGCGCCGCAGCTGCAGGGCCAGGCTGTTGCCGTGCTGCGCGCCGGGCAGGACGGGATTGAAATGGTGCAGCCCGCGGTCCCGGATGATCCGGAGCTGAGCGACGAGGTGGCACTGGATGCGATCAGCTATAACGGTGCCGGCGCGGTGCAGCTGACGGGCCGGGCGCGGCCCAAGTCGCGGGTGCGGGTCTATGTCGACAATGCGCAGGTTGCCGAGATTGACACGGCTGACGACGGCCGCTGGAAAGGTGAGCTGGAGAATGTGCCACCCGGTCTCTACACGCTGCGCGTCGATGAAATCGAGGCGGGCAGCGGCAAGGTCGTGAGCCGCCTGGAAACCCCATTCAAGCGCGAGGCGCCGGATGCGCTGCCGCAGCCTGCGGGCGATGCCGCACCGGATCAGCCGGTGCCGCTGGTGCGGGCGGTGACAGTGCAGAAGGGCGACACGCTTTGGGCAATCTCGCAAGAGAAATTCGGAAGCGGCTTCCTGTATGTGCGGGTGTTTGAGGCCAACAAGGGCGCAATCCGCAATCCGGACCTGATCTATCCGGGGCAGGTCTTTACCATCCCCGATTAAACCCGGGAAAACGCGCCTTTGCGGCGCGTTTTTTCTGCCTGCCCCTCGCAAATCCGTGAACAGGTGAATATCTGAAGCGGTCTAGCCAGGAAACGCCATGACCCAGACAGACCAGGCGGCCGTGCCGTCCCAAGCAGACATCGCCAAGGAAGAGCGCCGCTCCGGCCTGCGCACCCTGCGTAAAGTAGGGCCGTATCTGTGGCCCGAGGGAAACCGTGCGGTGAAGGTGCGGGTGGTGCTGGCGCTGGCGGTGCTCGTGCTGGCCAAGCTGATCGCGGTCTATACGCCGATGCTCTACAAGGGCGCGGTGGACAGCCTGGCAGGCGAGGGCGTGCCGCCCCTGGCGCTGGGGGCGGTTGGCCTGACCGTGGCCTATGGCGTGTCGCGGGTCCTGACCACCGGCTTTCAGCAGCTGCGCGACGCGGTGTTTGCGCCGGTGGGCCAGCGGGCGCTGCGCCGCCTGGCGCTGGAGACTTTTACTCACATCCACCGCCTGTCGATGCGCTATCACATCACCCGCAAGACCGGCGGTCTCAGCCGGATCATCGAGCGCGGGGTGAAGGGCGTCGAGTTTCTCTTGCGTTTCATGCTGTTTTCCATCGGCCCGCTGATCCTGGAGCTGACGCTGGTCGCGGTGATCCTGACGGTGCTGTTTGATGCCTGGTATCTGGTCGTGGTGACCGTGACCATCGGGCTTTATGTCTGGTTCACCTTTGCCGTCACCGAATGGCGGGTGAAACTGCGCCGGGAGATGAACCAGCAGGACACCGATGCCAACCAGAAGGCCATCGACAGCCTGCTGAACTTTGAGACGGTCAAGTATTTCGTCGCCGAGGAGCGGGAAGCCGAGCGTTATGACAGCGCCATGCGCGGCTATGCGCGGGCGGCGCTCAAGACCGCCTATTCGCTGGCGGCGCTGAATTTCGGCCAGAGCGTGATCATCACCGGGGGCCTCATCGGGGTCATGGTGATGGCGGCCATCGGGGTGGAGCAGGGCAGGCTTACCGTCGGCGATTTTGTCATGGTCAACGCCTACATGATCCAGATCACCGTGCCGCTGAATTTCCTTGGCACCGTCTACCGCGAAATCCGCCAGAGCTTGGTGGACATGGGGGAGATGTTCGACCTTCTGGAACAGCCCGCCGATGTGAGCGACCGGCCCGGCGCCGGGAAGCTGAAGGTCAATGGCGGACGGATCACGCTGGAGAATGTGCGATTCTCCTATGATGCCGGGCGCGAGATCCTGAAAGGCGTCTCGCTGCAGGCGGAGCCGGGCCAGACCGTGGCGATTGTCGGCTCCACCGGGTCGGGCAAATCGACCATTGGGCGGCTTTTGTTCCGGTTCTACGACGTTACCGGCGGGGCGCTGAAGATCGACGGTCAGGACGTCCGCGACGTGACCCAGAAAAGCCTGCATCAGGCAATCGGCGTGGTGCCGCAGGACACGGTGCTGTTCAACGACACGATCCGTTACAACATCGCCTATGGCCGGGATGGCGCCACCCAGGAAGAGGTGGAGCAGGCGGCCCGCGATGCGCAGATCCACGACTTCATTGTGACGCTGCCGGAGGGCTATGACACCCAGGTGGGCGAGCGCGGCCTGAAGCTGTCGGGCGGGGAGAAGCAGCGGGTGGGGATTGCCCGGACGCTCTTGAAGAACCCGCCGGTGCTGCTGCTGGACGAGGCGACCTCGGCGCTGGACACCGATACCGAGCAGGAGATCAAGGAGGCGCTGGCCCGCGCCGGGCAGGGGCGCACGGTGCTGACCATTGCCCACCGGCTGTCGACCATCGCCGAAGCGGACCGGATCGTGGTGCTGGAACAGGGTGAGATTGCCGAAACCGGCACCCACGAAGAACTGCTGGCCCGGGACGGCCGCTACGCCCGGCTGTGGCAGCGCCAGCAGGCGGATCAGGACGCGGCCTGAAACCGGGTTTGGCCCGGGCCTGCTGCGTCCAACGAAAAGGCCGGTCCTGAGACCGGCCTTTTATTTTACTGATCTGCCGGAAGGCCTCAGAAGCTGCTCCAAGCGGCGTTTGCGGCCTGTGCGGGCATCGGAACGGCGTCGCCGAATGCGATGTCTTCGCCATGCGCGCTTGGGGCCGCAGGCGCCTGGGCGGATGCGGCGGGCGTGGCGGCGCCGGCCGCGCCGTTTATCCGGAACTGCCCCATCAGCTCCGCCAGTTTGCTGGCATCGGTGTGCAGCATGTGGCCCGCGGCGGTGGCTTCCTCGACCATGGCGGCGTTCTGCTGGGTGACCTGATCCAGCTGGCTGACGCCGGTGTTGATCTCGCCAAGGCCGGTGGACTGCTCCGCAGCGCCTTCGGCGATGTTGGAGACCAGTTCCGCAATGGTGTTGACGCGGGCGGCGATGCTGGTCAGCGCGTCGCCGGTCTTGCCGACAAGGTCGACCCCCTGCTTCACATGCGCGGAACTGTCGGTGATCAGCGCCTTGATCTCGGTCGCGGCATCGGCAGAGCGCTGCGCCAGCGCCCGCACCTCGGAGGCAACGACGGCAAAGCCCTTGCCGGCCTCGCCCGCCCGCGCCGCCTCAACGCCTGCGTTCAGCGCCAGCAGGTTGGTCTGGAAGGCGATGTCGTCAATCACGGAGATGATCTGGGCAATCCGGACCGACGACTGTTCGATCCCGGTCATCGCGGAGACCGCGTTGCGGACAACCTCGCCGCTGGCCTCGGCTTCCTGGCGGGCTTCCTGCATGGTGCGCTCGACATCGCGGGCGCCATTGGCGGAGGATTTGACCGAGGCAGTCATCTCCTCCAGCGCCGCGGCGGTCTGTTCCAGCGTTGCGGCCTGGCTTTCGGTGCGGCTGGACAGATCGTCAGAGGCGGAGCTGATCTCGGTGGCCCCGTTGTGGATGCTGCCGGTTGCCGCGATCACCTGTTGGATGGTGTCCTTCAGCGTTTCCACGGTGGTGTTGAAGCTGTGCCGCAGCTGTTCGTATTCCTCCGGAAAGGCCTCCTCGATGGTGCAGTCCAGATCGCGGCGGGACAGGCGCGAGAGATGGTCGTCCAGCGTGCCCACGACGGCGCCGCGGTTGGCGATGCGGCTGGCCTCGATGGAGGCAAGCCGGTCCTCGGCCTCGGCCAGGGCGGCGCGGGTTTTTTCCATCGCACGGCTCAGGCCGCCGGCTTCGGTCCGGTCGTTCAAATAGGCCGGTTCAAAGTCGAACTCCTTGCGCGCCAGCCGGTCCAGGTCCGCTTGCAGGCTGCCGAACTGCCGGGTGAAGGACAGGATCAGGCGCAGGCCCGTCAAACCGCTGAGGATCAGGGCAAGCGCAACCGCCGCCACGGTCACGATCAGCGCCTGGCGGGCTTGCGACGCCTCCTGCTGCGCGCGGGCCATCATCGCGTCCGTGACGGCGGTTTCTGCCGCCCGCAGGGAGCTGACCCAGCGCGTTGCCCGCTCAAACCAGTCTGTGACGGCGACTTCCGGGGCCGGGGCGCCGGGGCCTGCGGCCAGAACCTGGTCGCGGATGCCGGGCAGGCCGCTGGGGGCCAGGCCTGCGCGCAGATCCAGCGCCGGGAGGCTTTGGCCAAAGGCATGCGCGGCGATGTCCAGAAGCTGGCCCTCAACCGCGCCTGTGCGGGTGAACCAGCGGTAGGTTTCCAGGGAAAAGCTGCCCTGGCCGAAACCGGAGGCCCCGGCAGCGCGCTGCTGGCCTGCGGCTTCCTTGGCGTAGGCGAGGCTAACCAGCCCGGCGCCAAGCTGCGCCAGTTCGGCATTCTTGGGGTGCAGCAGCCGGATGCTGACATCGCGCAGGACACTGGCGATTGCCTCCGAATAGCGCGCGCCCATCTGGCCCGGCTGGAGCTGGCGGCTGGTCACGGCTTCGCGCAGGGCGGACAGCCCGTCCAGATGTTTCAAGGAGGCGGCGGCGGCCTGCGGCACCTGCCGGATGGCGCTGTCGGATTTGGCGCGGGCCTCTGTGAGCGCGCGGGAGGCCGCCGTGCCGCCGGAGGACAAAAAGACCGCAGACAGGCCGCGTTCGACCTGCAGGTCGTGAACGGCATTCATCAAGGCTACGGAGTCCCGCGTTCCGGACTCCGTCAGTTGCGCGTCCTGAAAGCGGTCCCAGTCCGACAGCGCCTTGAGGCCTCCGACAGCGGTTAATGCAAGAAGCGGGATTATGATCAGCGCCAGAATTTGCGAGCGTAGTGACATTCTTCTTTTTCCCAACCAGTAAGAAAACGCGGAGCGGCAGTATCCCGGCTCCTGCCGCTGCGTTGCACGCAGGGGCTAATAAACCGTGAACGGTGGAATTGGCCTGAAAACCTTTGAAATCACGCGGAAATTCCGGGCGCCCCGATTGCGACATCCAGCGGCGGCCGCTGACGCAAACCGGTGCAAAGGTGTGATCGGGAGTCATTTTTGCGATGCGCCGCCGGTCCGGGGATTTCTGGAAATTTCACGGTTTTCAGCGGGTTGCGGTCGAATGCTTTGAAAGCTGGAGGCGGGGAAGATTTTTTCCGGGTAAGCGCAATTTTCGGGAAAAATCTCCCCGGCGGTGCAGCAAGCTGCCGGGACGCGGTGCCTTTGCCGGTGCTATGCGGCGGGCTTGAGGCAGATTCGAAGGCTGAAATGAAAACGCCCCGCCAAATGGCGGGGCGCTGGTTATTCGGCGGCGCGCAGCCGGCCCTCGGAGGGAGGCGAAGGCTCATCGCCATCCTCGGCCTGCGGCTCCGGCTCCGCCGCGGCGGGAGTTTCGCCGCCCTCCCACAGGATTTCCGTGGTCGGCAGCGCGCGGGCCTTTTTGAACAGGCGCGAGTCCTGCGCGATCCGGCTGGAGCGGCCGCGGGTGAGGCGCGACAGCAGCCGGCCCAGGGCGCGCATGTAGGTGGAGAACCACACCCGGATTGCCAGCAGCGACGGGGTGACGACCAGGGTCAGCACGGTGGCGATGCCCAGGCCAAAGACCACGGCGGTTGCCAGCTGTTTCCACCACAGGGCGGTGGGGCTGTCGATGGAGTAGCCGCCGTTGATGAAGTCCAGGCTGACGCCGAACATCATCGGGGTGAGGCCCGCCATCGTGGTGATGGTGGTCAGCAGCACCGGACGGATGCGCGCCTCGGCGGTGCGGATGATCGCCTCGATCCGCGGCATCTGCTGGCTGAACTCCTGATAGGTGTCGATCAGCACGATGTTGTTGTTCACCACGATGCCCGCCAGCGCCACGATGCCGGTGCCGGTCATGATGATCGAGAACGGCTGCTGCATCACCATCATGCCGATCAGCACGCCGGTGGTGGACAGCACCACCGCCAGCAGCACCAGCACCGAGTTGTAGAAGCTGTTGAACTGGGCCAGCAGGATCACGAACATCAGGGCAAGCGCACCGGCAAAGGCCTTGGACAGGAAGGCGCCGGATTCCTCCTGCTCCTCCTGGTCGCCGGTCCATTCCCAGCCGATGCTGAGCGGCAGCGGGTCGGTTTCCAGCCATTCGGTGAGGACGGCAATCCGCTCGTTCGGGTTCACCGGGCTGATCTTGGCGCCATTGTCCAGCGCTGCCAGTACCGCGTCAAAGCTTTCCGCGCCGGTCAGCGTCACCAGCTCCATCACCCGGCCGTTCGGCGCGGTGAGGCTGTCGCCGTTGGCCGCCGTGCCTTCCGGCACTTCCTTCAGCAGGGCGAGCCGGGTCATCTCGCCGGTGTCCGGGTTTTCCACGATGACCTTGTTCAGGCCCGCCTCGACATCGGCCTTGACGTCATAGAACCGTTCCTGGCCGATGCGGTTGATCTTGGCCAGTTTCGGCACCGGCTGGCGGGAGACGAAGTTCGACAGCGGCACCAGCCCGTCGGAGGTGCGGACCTTGAGGTTGTCGAGCGTCGACAGCACCCGGTCCTGTTCCGGCAGGCGGACGCGGATTTCGATCTCCTCGTCGGAGCTGTCGACCCGCATGGTGTCCAAGAGGATGCCGCGGGTGACCAGCTGCACCATCGCGCCCACGGTCGCCACATCGGCGCCGTAGCGGCCGGCTTTCTCGACATCCACGTCGATCTGCCAGTCGATGCCGGGCAGCGGCAGGCTGTCTTCGATCAGGACCAGGCCGGGAGTGTTTTCGAACTTCTCCCGTGCGGTCAGGGTGGCGGCGGTCAAATCCTCCCAGCCGTCGCCGCGCAGGCGCAGATGCACCGGCTTGCCGGAGGCGGGACCCTGGGCCAGGGCGCGGACCTCAACCTCGAACCCGGGCAGCTTGGCAAGCTGGGCGTTCAGCTGGTCGATCACGGTGTTGCCGTCATAGTCCTCGGCGATGATTTCCTTCTCAAAGCCCAGGTATTTGCTCAGCAGCCCGCCGAACCAGCCGTCCAGCGGCTCGCTGTCGGTGGGGCGTTCTTCCCACGGGATGATCTCGAACTGGACCTGCCCGATGGTATCCGGCGGCAGCTGCGCGCCGGAGCTGTCGGTGTTGAGGCCGCCGTCGCCTGCAAAGGAGAAGACGTTGATCACCGCCTGGTGTTCCAGAATGACCTCTTCGGCGGCGCGGACCATGTTGTCCTTTTCCTGCAGCGAGATGTTGCCGCGGGCGCGGACATAGGCGGTGGCCTGTTCCGGTTCCGAGTCGACGAAGAATTCAACCCCGTAGTTGTTCTCGCTGAACATCGAGAACACGGTCATGATGGCGAAACCCACCGCGGCAATGGTCACCACCGGCATCACCGGGTTGCCTGCGATGAACTTGATAACGTGGCCGAACGGCGTGTGATGGTAGCCGGGGGCGACGTCCTTTTCCTCGCGCTCGATCTTGACGGCGCTGAGGGTGATGGACGCGGCAAAGGCGGCAAGGGTGAAGACCAGACCGCCGAACAGGACACCCGCCATCGGGCCGGTGCCGTCACCCAGCAGGTAGGAGGGGTTCAGCATCTGCATGGCGCCAGCGAACATGCCCCACATGGACACCGGCACCAAAGCGGCGCGCAGCCACCAGGGCGCCAGCGTCCGCAGCCCGTGGGAGGCACACTCGAACGTGCGGCTGATGCGGCCGGTGACGCCGCCCATGACGGGCAGGTAGATCAGCGCCACCACCAGCGAGGCCGAGAGAACGAAGATCAGGGTCACAGGCAGCATGCCCATGAACTCCCCCGGAACGCCGGGCCAGAACAGCATCGGCAGGAAGGCGCAGAGCGTGGTCGCGGTAGAGGAAACGATGGGCCAGAACATCCGCTGCGCCGCCTCGACATAGGCGTGCATCGGGCCGGTGCCTTCCTTGATCCGCTTGTCGGCGTATTCGACCACCACGATGGCGCCATCGACCAGCATCCCGACGGCGAGAATCAGGCCGAACATCACGATGTTGGAAATCGAGATGCCCATCAGCGCCAGCAGCGCGAAACACAGAAGGAACGACGTCGGGATAGCAAAACCCACCAGCAGCGCCGCCCGGCTGCCAAGCGCCGACAGCACCACGATCATCACCAGCGCGATGGCGGTCAGAACCGAGCCTTCCAGCTGGCTGACCATCGATCCGACAACCCGGCTTTGGTCGTTGGAGGTGCCGACCTCAACTGCGGCCTGCAGTTCCGGCGGCCATTTGGACTTGGACTCTTCCAGGGTCGCCTTCACCAGGTTCACGGTGTCGATCAGGTTGTAGCCCTTGCGCTTGACCACCTGCAGGGCAACCGTGTCCTCGCCGTTGAAGCGGGCGGTGCCCTCCCGGTCCTCGAAAGTGAAGTTGATCTGTGCCAGCTCGCCCAGCTTGACCACCCGGTCGCCATTGGTTTTGACCGGCAGCTGGTAGATGTCCTTCACATCGTCAAAGGAGGAGGGGATCTTGACCGAGAACGCGCCTTGGCTGGTTTCCACCTCGCCGGCGGCAATCAGCTGGTTGTTGTTCTGGACAACATTGATCAGCTCAAGTGCTGTGACGTTATAGGCTTCCAGCCGCAAGGGGTCGATCAGCACCTCGACCATCTCGTCGCGGTTGCCGGCGATACCGGCCTCCAGAACCGCATCCAGCGCCTCAAGGTCGTCCTGCAAGTCTTTGGCGATACGCGCCATTGTCCGCTCCGGCACGGCGCCGGTCAGGTTCACGATGACAATCGGGAATTCAGAGAAGTTGATCTCGGTGATCGAGTATTTCTCGGCGCCTTCCGGGAATTCGGCCTCGGCTTTGTCCATGGCGTCGCGCACGTCGGCCATGATGGCGGTCTTATCCCAGCCGAATTCGAACTCCAGCGCCACCCCGGCATAGCCCTCGGCGGCGGTGGAGGTCATTTTGTCGAGCCCGTCGAGGTCGGCAAGCTCGGTCTCCATCACCTTGACCATCAGGGATTCGGCGTCCTCGGCGGAAATGCCGGGGAAGGGGACGGAGATGAACAGGGCCGGGATTTCGATGTCCGGCTCGCCCTCCTTGGGCAGCATCGAATAGGCGAAGCCGCCGACAAGCAGCGAAATTGCGATGAAGGCGAGGACCATCCGGGCGCGGCCGGCGGCCCAATCGACGATGCCAATCACTGTTCAGTCTCCCGGTAGGTGGCCGCCACGGCGACGCCTTCGGTCACAAAGTCCTGCCCCACGACGATCACATCCGCGGTTTCGGGTAGGCCGCCCAGCCAAACGCCGTCGGCCTCATCCCGCAGCAGCTGCACGGGATAGAATACCACGGTGCTGTCGTTGCCGACAACGCGCACGCCCAGCTGGCCCTCGTTGTTCAGCGTCAGCGCCGATTGCGGCAGCTTGTGCGCCAGCGAGCCGGCCGAGGAAATCGCGATGTCTGCGGTCTGGCCGTCACGGATGCTGAGGTCCGGGTTCGGCACAGTAATCTCGACCTCAAAGGTGCGGGTCGTGGGATCGGCAGACCGGCTGAGGAAGGTGACCTTGCCCTGAACCGTCTGGCCGGTGGACAGTTCCGCACCTGCGGTTGCGCCCAGTTCCACCTTGTTGACCTCAGCCTCCGGCACGTAACCCACCAGCTTGATGGTATCGAGCTGGATCACTGTGCCGCAGAGGCTGCCGGGCTGCAGCAGGCTGCCCAGTTCGGCCGTGTCGCTTTCCAGCAGACCCACGAAGGGGGCGGTGATGGTCAGCCGGTCCAGTTCCTTTTGCGCGGCCGCAACCGCGGAAATGGCGGTGCGTTCTGCGGCTTCGGAGGCGGCCAGACGGGTTTCAGAGGCATAGCCGCCTTCGGACAGTTTCGAGGCCGCGGTGAGGTTGATTCCGGCTTCTTTCAGCCGCGCCTGCGCTTCCTGCAGCGCGGCGTTGCGGGTGCCGGGATCCAGCTGGCACAGCACATCGCCCTTCTTAACATGGGTGCCCTTGCGCAGCGGCTCGGAAATCACGGTCGAGGTGGTTTCGGCCCTCAACTCCACCTGGCGGATAGCCTGGGTCTGGCCGCGCAGGATCACCGCGCTGCCGATGGTGCGCGCCTTGCTTTTTAGCGCTACAACCCCCACACGCGTCTCCTCCGCCTGGGCCAGGGCTTGGCCTTTGCCCTCCGCCGTTTCGGATTGAGCGGCGTCCGCGGCATCTTCGCCGCGGGCAAAGGCCATCAGTTCGTCACGCTGAATGACCACCATATACAGGCTGGCTGTCACCACCACCGCGGTCAGCATCGGAATGATACGCATGTCGGGCCTTTCCTTATTTCTGTCAGCTCCCTGTGTGCTGTGCTCTGGTGCCGCCGGGCGGCAGGGCCTGATTACAAGGAGAGTCGCGCGTATGTGATAGGCCTGATATAGGATATGTCCATTCTAAACTAAGTGGTTTAGTTCACATTTCTTGCATTTGCGGCGCAAATACGGATGTTTCTGATGCAAACGGGCCACTTGGCTTGGCGTTTGAGCCGGGGTAAGAGGGGCGCGACGCATTCAATACCGGCAGGGGCGCAGGCCCGGGCCGCGCATACCAGGGGCTTTTCATGAGCGATACCGACAGCTTTATCGACGAGGTGACCGAAGAGGTTCGCCGTGACCGGCTCTTCCTGATGCTGAAGCGCTATGGCTGGATCGGCGGCGTGGCTGTGGCGCTGATCGTCGGCGGCGCGGCGTTTCGCGAATACAACAAGGCGCAGGAGCGTGCGGCGGCTGAGGATCTGGGCGACCAGATCACGGCGGCGCTGAAGGTTGAGGGCAGCGAAGATCAGGCCGCGGCGCTGGCGGCGGTGACAGCCCCGGGTGCCGGCGGCCACGCGATCGCTGCGATGCTGGAAGCGGGCGCGCTGGCCGAAGCAGGCAAAACCGCCGAGGCAGCGGCCCGGCTGGAGGCCGTGGCCATTGATGGCGAGCTGCCGCTGATCTACCGCCATATCGCCAGCTTCAAGGCCCTGTCGCTGCAGGCGGAGACCCTCAGCGTGGCGGACCGCCGCCTGCAATACGAAGCCCTTGCGCAGCCCGGCGCGCCGCTGGCGCTGCTGGCGTCCGAACAGCTGGCGCTGCTGGACATCGAAGAAGGCAACAACGACGCTGCGATTGCCCGGCTGCGGGATATTGCGGCCGATGCCGCCGTAAGCGGAGACTTGAAAGACCGCGCATCTCAGGTGATTGTGGCGCTCGGCGGCTCCCTGGAGGGGGACGCTGCGCCAGAGGGGTAGGGCGCTCCGCGGATGGGAACTTGCGGAAGACTACGGCAGACAGGGCAGGGCAATGACAATAACCAAGACTTTCTCCCGGGCACGGGGTCTTCTGTGCACAACCGCAGCTTTGGCCGTGCTGGCCGCCTGCGGGGAAGAGGAAATCATTCTGCGCGGCGAGCGCGAGGATATCCGGCCCGGCGCTGCCGTGGAGGTGGTGAACCAGGCCCGTCCCATTTCGCTGCCTGCGCAGGCAGCCAATGCGGAGTGGGCCCAGGGCCATGGCGCCGAGGCGGGCCGCACCGCGCATCCGGCCCTCTCTGCCGCGCCGCAGCGCATTTGGTCTGCCCGGATCGGTGAAGGCGACAGCCGCCGCCAGCGCATTACCGCGACGCCGGTGGTTGGCGGCGGCCGCATCTACACACTGGACAGCGGGGCACAGGTGTCCGCAGTTTCGCCGCAAGGCCAAGTGCTGTGGCAAAGCGAACTGATCCCGGCGGCGGATGATGAAGGTCAGGCGACAGGCGGCGGTTTGGCCTATGACAACGGTGTCTTGTATGTCTCCTCCGGCTTCGGGGTGCTGACGGCGCTGAACGCCGCTAACGGCGGCCTGATCTGGCGGCAGGAACTGGGGGCCACCGGCTCCGGCCAGCCGCGGGTCAGCGGCGGGCTGGTCTATCTGGTGGCGGGCGACGACACCGGCTGGGCGGTCAACACCAAGGACGGCCGCATCGCCTGGCAGATCGAGGCCTCGCCCTCAGCCGCCAACGTTCTGGGCGCGCCGGCGCCCGTGGTCACCAATGATCTTGCCATCTTTGCCTTTGGCTCCGGCGATCTGATCGCCACCTTCCGCCGTGGCGGCCTGCGCCGCTGGAGCGCGTCGGTGGCCGGCCAGCGCGTTGGCCAGACGCTGTCGCGGATCAGCGATGTGACCGGCGCGCCGGTGGTTGCGGGCAAGCGTCTCTATGCAGGCAACAACTCGGGCCGCACCGTTGCCATCGACCTGGACACCGGCGACCGCCTGTGGACCGCGCGTGAAGGCGCGTCCGGTCCCGCCTGGCCCGCGGGCGGGAGCCTGTTCCAGGTGAGCGACCTCAACCAGCTGCTGCGCCTGGACGCGGGCACAGGCGAGGTGATCTGGGCCGTGGACCTGCCGGGTTTCGTGAAGGACAAGCCGGGCAAGCGCGGCAAGATCTATGTGCATCACGGCCCGGTTCTGGCGGGCGGGCAGATCGTGCTGGCCTCCAATGACGGTCTGCTGCGGTTCTTCAACCCGGTGAACGGCAGCCTGACCCGGACCGTTGAGGCGCCGGGCGGCGCCACCACCGCGCCGGTGGTTGCGGGACGCACGCTCTATGTGGTTTCCTCCAACGGTGAATTGCTGGCATACCGCTGATCCGTGTTTGCGGGTGGCGGATGCCGCGCGAATGCGCTATGAGCCGCGTCTGAATCGCAGAAAGCTGGTCTGATGTCTTTTACCCTCGCCATCGTGGGCCGTCCCAATGTGGGCAAGTCCACCCTGTTCAACCGCCTTGTGGGCAAGAAGCTGGCCCTGGTCGACGACCAGCCGGGCGTGACGCGCGACCTGCGCGAGGGCGAGGCACGGCTGGGGGATCTGCGTTTTACCGTGATCGACACCGCCGGTCTGGAAGACGCCACCGACAACTCGCTGGAAGGCCGCATGCGCCGCCTGACGGAGCGGGCGGTGGATATGGCCGACATCTGCCTGTTCATGATCGACGCCCGCACCGGGGTGACGCCGACCGACGAGGTTTTCGCCGACATCCTGCGCCGCAAGTCCGCGCATGTGATCCTGGCCGCGAACAAGGCCGAGGGCAACGCCGCCGAGGCGGGTGTGCTGGAGGCCTACGGCCTGGGCCTGGGCGAGCCGCTGCGCCTGTCGGGCGAGCACGGCGAGGGGATGCCGGACCTTTACGGCATCCTGCAGCCGCTGGCGGAGAAGTTCGAGGCCGAGGCCGTGGATCATTCGCCGGACACCGATGTCGAGCTCTATGAAGAGATCGGCGAGGACGAGGAAGAGGTGGTTCCGGTTCCGACCGACGCCAAGCCGCTTCAGGTCGCCGTGGTGGGCCGCCCGAACGCGGGCAAATCGACCCTGATCAACAAGATCCTGGGCGAGGAGCGGCTGCTGACCGGGCCTGAGGCCGGGATCACCCGCGATGCGATCTCGCTTAAGATCAATTGGAACGGCGTGCCGATGCGGGTGTTCGACACCGCCGGCATGCGCAAGAAGGCCAAGGTGCAGGAGAAGCTGGAAAAGCTCTCGGTCTCTGACGGCCTGCGCGCGGTGAAGTTCGCCGAGGTCGTGGTGGTGCTGCTGGACGCCAGCATCCCGTTTGAACAGCAGGACCTGCGGATTGCCGACCTGGCCGAGCGCGAAGGGCGCGCGGTTGTGGTTGCGGTCAACAAATGGGACGCCGAAGAGCACAAGCAGGACAAGCTGCGCGACCTCAAGGAAGCCTTCGGCCGCCTGCTGCCGCAGCTGCGCGGCGCACCGCTGGTGACCGTGTCGGCCAAGACCGGCAAGGGGCTGGACCGGCTGCATGATGCGATCATGCGCGCCTATGCCACCTGGAACCGCCGGGTGCCCACCGCCGCGCTGAACCGCTGGCTGGTTGGCATGCTGGAGCAGCACCCGCCGCCAGCGCCCCAGGGCAAGCGCATCAAGCTGCGCTACATGACCCAGGCCAAGAGCCGCCCGCCGGGGTTTGTGGTGATGTGCTCGCACCCCGACAAGCTGCCGGAAAGCTATACCCGCTATCTGGTCAATGGCTTGCGCGAAGATTTCGACATGCCGGGAACGCCGATCCGCCTCTATATGCGCGGGCAGGGGGACAAGAACCCCTATAAGGGCAAGCGCGCCAAGAACGCCGGAGCCCTGGCCAAGCACCTGAACAAGCGCGGCAGCTGACGCGGCAAGCGCGGGACGGCTCCCGCCCGGCCTCGCGGCATTCACAGAATACCTTGGCCCGTTGGGCCCGGCGCCGCCCTGACGGGCGGCGCTTTTTCGTTGCGCCCGCCGCGGCTTCGGCGGGGCTCTGCCGTGCAGCGCTGTCCGCAACGGGCCTGTTTCATCACGCGCGGCAGAGTGTTATCCTTAGGGTTGAGGCGTCTGGACGCGGCCGTCTTGCTTTTGGAATGGCCGGGATTATCTCAGTTTAATCTTGGGCGGGCTGCGCCTTTGTTCGCATGCCTGTCACATCGCGCATTTATGGGTGAATTTATGGATCTGAGGGCACACACGCGCAAGTTCACCGAAAAGGACAACCGTCTGGCATCGCTCAGCTATTTCGGGACATTTGCAGTCTATTTCCTGTCGCTGTATCTGGCCGTCGCCCATGCGGACCGCTGGTATGTCATGCTGTCTGCCGGGGCGGTTTTCGCCTTTGCCGCGGTGCGGCTTTACGTGCTGCAGCATGACACCGGGCACCATTCGCTGTTTGAGACACGCCTGCAGAATGAGATCGCGGGCCATGTGCTGTCGCCCTTCACCTTTGCGCCTTTTGAGGTGATGAAGCAGAACCACAACCTGCACCATTCCAACATCGGCAATCTGGAGCACCGCGAAACCGGAGAAATCCACACCATGACGGTGCGGGAGTGGAAGGCGGCCGGGTTTTGGGAGCGGCTGGGCTACCGGCTCTACCGCAACCCGTTTGTGCTGGTGCCGCTGGGGTCTGCCTTCACCTATTTCATCCGCTACCGCTGGCCCAAGAACACCGTGCGGTTCGGGGTTTGGGGCGTGGTCCTGCACAATCTGGTGATCGTGGCGATGCTGGCGCTGCTTTATTGGGCGGCGGGGATGACCGGCATCTGGATCTGGCTGGTGTTTTCCTTCCTTGGCGGCATGATCGGGGTGTTCCTGGTCTATCTTCAGCACAATTTCGAGGACACCTACTGGGACCGCCGCCCGGACCTGAACCCGCAGGTGGCGGCGCTGCAGGGATCGTCCTGCCTGGATTTCGGCTGGTTTTTCGACATGGCGGTGGCGAATATCACCCTGCATGACATCCACCATTACAATGCGCGCATCCCGTCCTACCGGCTGCGGCAGTGCCATTACAGCCTGCCGCCGGAGCTGGGGCTGCGCCGGATCAAGTTCCCGGAAGCGGTGCGGGCTTTGACGCTAAAGCTTTGGGATGAAGACAAAAAATGCCTCGTGCCCTTTCCTGCCTAGGCGGAGCCGGGCGATCCCTGCACCGGGATATTAAAGATAAAGCGATGAACAGAAGGGAATAGATCAGGCATGACACCAATTCACAAGCTGCGCGGGGTCGGGCCGGCGCTGGCCAAGGTGCTGCAGGACCATGGCGTGCGTTCCGTCGAAGACTTGGCCGGGATGGATGACGCCGGCCTGCGCGGCATCCCGGGTATCGGAGCAAGCCGCGCGGCAGCGCTGACGGCCTTGGCCAGCGAAGCTGCGGACACCGGAGCGGAGGACCGCCCGGCTCAGGCTGCCGCCGTCAAGCCGGTGAACGGCAATGCTGCCCCCGGCACGGGCGGCGGCCAGGCGGAGGCCTCTCAGGCGCAGCCGTCGCAGGAAGAGATGGACAGAAAGCTTGCCGAAGCCGAAGCGGCCCGCAAGGCAGCGGAGGAGAAGGCGGCAAAAGCCAAGGCAAAGGCCGCCAAGGCCAAGCGCAAGGCCGCCAATCTGTCGGAGGAATTTGCGGCCGCGAAAATCAAGGCCAAGCTTAAGGCCAAGAAGATGAAGGCCAAGGCCAAGAAGGCCATCGAAAAGGAGAAGGCCAAGGCGCAGGCGATCCTGGAGGGGAAGACCGGCGAGAAGAAAAAGAAGAAGGCGAAGAAGTAACGTCTGGCCTTTGATCTCAAATAAAAACCGGCGCCAGATGGCGCCGGTTTTCTTGTTTGGGGCTGGGTTGGGTCAGACCAGCTGCCCCTCGGCGGTCAGGGTCAGCTTGCCGCCAAGGTAGGGCGCCAGAACCTCGGGCAGCTTGACCGAGCCATCGGCCTGCTGGCCGTTTTCCAGCACCGCAATCAGGCAGCGCCCGACGGCCAGACCGGAGCCGTTCAGCGTGTGCACGAACTGCGGCTTGCCGCCATCCGCGGGCTTGAAGCGCGCATTCATCCGGCGGGCCTGGAAATCGCCGCAGACAGAGACCGAGGAGATCTCGCGGTAGGTGTTCTGCCCGGGCACCCAGACCTCGATGTCGTGGGTCTTGCGGGCGCCAAAGCCCATGTCGCCGGTGCACAGGACAATGGTGCGGTAGGGCAGGCCCAGACGCTCAAGGATGTCCTCGGCGCAGCGGGTCATGCGCTCATGCTCCTCAACGCTCTTGTCCGGATGGGTGACAGAGACCATTTCGACCTTCTCGAACTGGTGCTGGCGCAGCATCCCGGCGGTGTCCTTGCCGGCCGAACCCGCCTCGGAACGGAAGCACTGGGTGTGGGCCACATAGCGGCGCGGCAGGTAGCTTTCCTCAACCGTCAGGCCGTTCACGATATTGGTCAGCGTGACCTCCGCCGTCGGCACCAGCCACCAGCCGTCAGTGGTCTTGTAGCTGTCCTCGCCGAACTTGGGCAGCTGGCCGGTGCCGTACATCATCTCTTCGCGCACCAGCACCGGGGTCCAGGTCTCGGTCAGGCCGTTTTCGTCCACATGGGTGTTGATCATGAACTGCGCCAGCGCCCGGTGGATACGGGCCACCGCACCGGACAGCACCACAAACCGGCTGCCCGACAGCTTGGCCGCAACCTCGAAGTCCATGCCCGGCTTCACGCCTTCGATCTCGAAATGCTCCTTGGCCTCGAACTCCAGCGCCTTCGGCTCGCCCCAGCGGCGGATTTCGACGTTGTCGTCTTCGTCCTCGCCCAGCGGCACATCGTCGAAAGGCAGGTTCGGAATGGTGGCCAGCATGTCGTTCAACTGCTGGTCCAGTTCCTTGGCCTCGGTGTTCATGGCCGCCACTTCGGCCTTCTTTTCGGCCACCAGCGCGCGCAGGCGTTCGAATTCGGCCTCATCGCCGCGGCCCTTGGCAGCACCGACTTCCTTGGAGGCCTTGTTCTGCTCAGCTTGCGCGGTTTCCGCCGCCAGGATCTTGGCCCGGCGCGCCTCATCCAGCGCCAGGATCTCGGATGACACGCCCGCATCCCCGCGCCGCGCCACAGCGGCGTCGAAAGCGGCAGGATTTTCGCGGATAGCGCGGATGTCATGCATGAGAGTCTCTCCTAGCGTTGCAAACAATTGAATCAGTAGGCCCATCCTATGACGCAAGGGTGAACAAAGGGGAAGGGGGGCGTGCGGTCTGTCTGCAAGCGGGTTATTCGGTCACAGCCCGGTGGCTGCGGAATTGCTAAGGCCGGGTGCTGGACCCGGCCTCATTTTGCTTATTCCGCGGCCATCGGCAGCGTGTGCACGTGATGCCGCGGCGGCTGCATGCGGATCTCTCCGGTCAGGAAGTCGGCATAGTCGAAAGTCAGTTCCGTGCCGGCCGGAACATTGGCCAGCGCCCGGCCCCATACCCCGTCGGAAAAATCGAGGTTCGGGTACATGGAGTGGTTCAGGAAACGCCCTTCGTCGCATTGCAGGATCAGGTAGCCCGGGCGGCAGGGATCCGGGAAGCAGTAGCGTTCAAGGAACTCCTTCATGTGCGGTTCGACATTGTCCAGCTTGCTCTCGGGGAAGGTGGTGTCGAGCATCCTGTCGTAACGCCAGACAATGTCGCCCTTGGTGATGTTGTCATGGCAGAAAACGCCCAGACCTTCGATGGCCGAGGGGGCGAGATAGCAGCGCACCATCATCATGCGCCTGTTCCTTCTTTCAGGAATGGCCGGGCCGCCATCCGGACCGGAAAGAGGGGGGGCAAAGCCCCGCGCCTGGCGGCTTGCGCACGGGAAAGCAAAGCGCCGAATCACGCTGTTTTGCAATCAAAATCCGCGTTCCGGCGGTGTCTGTTGACGCTTTCTTGCGCCACCTGCCGGAGCCGGTGCCGCCGTGGCCTGCACTCCGCCTCTGCGGGGCTGCAGCGTTCCCTTGCAAACCCCCGGTCCAGCGCATAGGTTCCGCTGCAAATTTCCGGCATGAACACCTTGCCGCTTTGACAGAAGGAATATCCCATGGACGCTGGCGCAATCGGCCAATTTCTCCCGCTTATCCTGATCTTCGCGATCATGTACTTCCTGCTGATCCGCCCGCAGCAGAAGAAGATGAAACAGCATCAGGCGATGGTGGACGGCCTGCGCCGCGGTGACCAGGTGGTGACCCAGGGCGGCGTGATCGGCAAGGTGGCCAAGGTCAAGGAAGACGGCGAGATCGAGGTGGAAATCGCCGAGGGCGTCAAGGTGCGCGTGGTCAAGGCGACCATTGCCCAGGTTCTGAACAAGACCGAGCCGGCAGCTTAAGCGCCCCTTGCAACCATCTGAAAAGGCAGGGCAATGCTGCAAATTGATCTCTGGAAGAGGGTGCTGATCTGGCTGGTGTGCGCAGCTGGATTGATGCTTGCCCTGCCAAACGGGTTTTACACCCGCGTCGAACAGTCCAACGACGCGGCCGCCGATATCATCGCCAAGGGCGAAACGCCGGAGCGGCTGGAAACGGCCGGCCAGTGGCCGTCGTTCCTGCCGTCGGGTCTGGTGAACCTGGGCCTTGACCTGCGGGGCGGCGCGCATCTGCTGGCCGAAGTGCAGGTTGAGGACGTCTATGAGGCGCGCATGGATGCGCTGTGGCCGGAGGTGCGCGATGCGCTGCGGCCGGAGCGTGATACCGTCGGCACCTTCCGCCGCCAGCCGGGGCCTGCGGATGAGATTCGCCTGAAGCTCTCCAAACCCGATGGCATGGCCCGCGCGCTGGAAATCGTGCGCGGCCTTGCCAACCCGATCACCACGCTGACCGGCGTCGGCGCCAACGACATCGAGGTCTCGGCCCAGGGCGACATCCTGGTGGTGCGCCTGAGTGAGGAGGAAATGATTGCCTCCGACGACCGCACCGTGCGCCAGTCGCTGGAAATCGTGCGCCGCCGCATCGACGAGGTGGGCACCCGCGAGCCGACCATCCAGCGCCAGGGCGCAGACCGGATCCTGATCCAGGTTCCCGGCATCGGGTCCGCGTCGGAACTGAAGGAGATCATCGGCACCACCGCGCAGCTGACTTTCAACCCGGTTGTGGGCCGCGGCAGCGACCCCGACGCTGCCCCCGGCATGGGCAACAAGGTGATCCCGTCGCTGGATGAGGAAGGCGCCTATTACACCATCGAAGCCGCCGCCGTTGTGACCGGCGAGGACCTGGTGGATGCCCAGCCGTCTTATGACCAGAACGGGCGGCCTGCGGTGACCTTCCGCTTCAACACCTCCGGCGCGCGCCGCTTTGGCGACTACACCGCCGAAAACATCGGCTCGCCCTTTGCGATCGTGCTCGATGACGAGGTGGTCTCTGCCCCGGTGATCCAGTCGCACATTCCCGGCGGCTCCGGCATCATCACCGGCAACTTCACCATCGAGGAAAGCACCAATCTGGCCGTGCTGCTGCGCGCAGGCGCGCTGCCTGCCGGGCTGGAATTCCTGGAAGAGCGCACCATCGGCCCCGAGCTGGGCCAGGACAGCATCGATGCCGGCAAGATTGCCACCATTGTGGCCTTTGTCGCGGTGCTGGTGTTCATGGGCCTCAGCTATGGCCTGTTCGGCCTGTTTGCCAATGTGGCGCTGATCCTGAACATTGCACTGATCTTCGGCATGCTCAGCCTGATCGGCGGCACCCTGACGCTGCCGGGCATCGCCGGCATCGTGCTGACGGTCGGTATGGCGGTGGACGCCAACGTGCTGATCTTCGAACGTATCCGCGAGGAGCTGAAATCGGGCCGCGGCCCGGCCAAGGCCATCGACGAAGGCTACTCCAAGGCGCTGAGCGCCATTCTCGACGCCAACATCACCACTTTCATCACTGCGGTGATCCTGTTCGCTATCGGCTCCGGCCCGGTGCGCGGCTTTGCGATCACCCTTGGTTTGGGCATTCTGACCTCGGTTTTCACCGCGATCTTTGTCACCCGCCTGATGATCGTCATGTGGTTTGAACGGCGCCGTCCGAAAACGATTGAGGTGTGATATGCGGCTGAGACTTGTTCCCCAGGAAACCTCTTTCGATTTCTTCAAACGCGCCAAGCTGTGGCTGGGTATTTCTGCCCTGATGATGGTGGTGGCGATGGCCTCCTTCCTGTGGCAGGGGCTGAACTTCGGCATCGACTTCCGCGGCGGCACCACCATCCGCACCGAGGCATCCGAAGTTGTGGATGTCGGCGCCTACCGCGACGCGCTGGCGGTGCATGAGCTGGGCGATGTGTCGATCACCGAGGTGTTCGACCCGTCGTTCGAGGAAGACCAGCATGTGGCCATGATCCGCATTCAGGCACAGGACGACGGCGAGGCGATCTCCGGCGAGATGATCGAAACGCTGAAAACCGCGCTGGACGCCGTGGCGCCGGGCATCAAATTTGTCTCGGTTGAATCCGTCGGTCCCAAGGTCTCGGGCGAGCTGATCACCACGGCGGTGATTGCGGTCGCTTTGGCGATTGCGGCGGTGCTGGTCTACATCTGGTTGCGGTTCGAGTGGCAGTTTGCCCTCGGTGCGGTGGCGGCACTGGTGCATGACGTGGTGCTGACCATCGGCGTGTTCTCGGAGCTGCAGATCCGTTTCGACCTGGCGATCATTGCCGCCCTGCTGACCATCGTCGGTTACTCGCTGAACGACACCGTGGTTGTGTTCGACCGGGTGCGCGAGAACCTGCGCCGTTACAAGCAGAAGGATCTGGCCGAAGTTCTGAACATCTCGATCAACGAGACGCTCAGCCGGACGGTCATGACCTCTGTCACCACGCTGCTGGCGCTGATCTCGCTGTACGTGCTGGGCGGCGACGTGATCCGCGGCTTTGTTTTTGCGATGATCTGGGGGGTGCTGGTCGGGACCTATTCGTCCGTGTTCGTGGCCTCCACCATCCTGCTGAAGCTGGGGGTGAAGCGCGACTGGTCGAAGCAGGCGAACACCACCGGCAACCAGTTTTCGAACATCGATGCTTGAGGCCTTTCAGGCAGCCCTGGACACACCGGGGCTGTTCTGGCTGTTCCTGACCATTGGAGCCGCGGGTCTTGTCCGCGGCTTCACTGGTTTTGGCACCGCGATGATCTTTGTCCCCGTCGGCGCGCAGTTCCTGCCCGCGGCGGATGTCGTGTTCCTGATGGTGCTGATGGGGGTGTTTTCCACCATCACCCTGTTCCCGCAGGCCTGGAGCACGGCTGACAAAGCAGAGGTCGGCGCGCTGGCAATGGCGGCGGCGGTCACGGTGCCTGCGGGTCTGTGGGTCATGTCGCAATTGGATGCCCTGACGCTGCGCTGGCTGGCAGCCGCGGTCATCGGCGTGACGCTGGCCGCGGTGATCTCCGGCTGGCGCTGGCAGGGGCGGCTGGGCTGGCCGGGACGGTTTGCCATCGGCGGCGCGGCGGGCGTGGTCGGCGGCATGACGGGGCTGACCGGGCCGGTGATCATCGTCTTTTACCTGGCCAATGTGCGCGACGTGGCGAGGGTCCGAGCCAATACCATCGTGTTCCTTGCGGCGCTTGACGTGGTGATCGCTGCCAACCTGATCTTTGGCGGCATGGCCAGCCTCAAGGCGGTGATCCTGGCCTGCCTCCTGGGCGTGCCTTACGTGATCACCACGCTCACCGGAAAGGCGCTGTTCGATCCCGGATTGGAGAAGCTCTACCGCTTTGCCTCCTATTCCGTGATCGGGCTGGCCGTGGTATCCAGCCTCCCTGTATTTGACTGAAAGGACCGCGTATGCGCCTGAATGAAGTGAGCTATAGCGACGCGCAGCCGATTGACGGCTATGGCGCGGGGTTCTTCCGCATCGGCGGGCAGGTGCATCAGGGGGCGGTTCTGACATCGGCGGCCGGCACCGCGGCCTGGGGCGGGCTGGGTGATGCAGAGCCGCTGCTGGCGCTGGCCGGGGAGATCGACGTGCTGTTCATCGGCACCGGCGAAGAGATCGCCCATATCCCCGCAGAGCTGCGCGCCGCGCTGGAGCAAGCCGGTCTGGGGGTGGAGATCATGAATTCGCCTGCCGCGTGCCGCACTTACAATGTTCTGCTGTCAGAGGGCCGGCGGATCGCCATGGCGGCGCTGCCGGTCTGATTTTGTGCAGAGTCTTTTGACCTGCCGCAAAGCGGGCCGCGGCTAAATGGTCTTTTCATGCGCGGGCACAATGGGATAAGCGGGCTTCATGACAGTAACTGTGACGGATCTGAGCGTGGCCCGCGGAGGTATCCCGGTGCTGGAGGGGCTGAGTTTTTCCTTGGCTTCCGGCAAGGCGCTGATCCTGCGCGGCCCCAACGGCATCGGCAAGACCACGCTGCTGCGCACCGTCGCAGGCCTGCAACCCCCGCTGCGGGGGCAGGTTGAGGGCGCTGAGGACCAGATCGCCTATGCCGCCCATTCCGACGGGCTGAAGCCGACGCTGACGGTGGCAGAGAACCTGACCTTCTGGGCCAGTGTCTTTGGCCGCAATGGCATTGAACAGGCGCTGGACGGGTTCGACCTTCAAACCCTGCGCGACCGGCAAGCCGGTGCGCTGTCGGCTGGACAGAAACGCCGCCTGGGCCTCAGCCGGATGCTGGTCACGGGCCGCCCGGTCTGGATCATGGATGAACCGACGGTGAGCCTCGACACGGCCTCGGTCGCGATGTTTGCAAATGCGGTGCGGGCGCATCTGGGGCAGGGCGGTTCGGCGCTGATTGCCACCCACATCGATCTGGGGCTGGAGGCAGAGGTGCTGGACGTCGGCCCCTACAAGGCCAAGCCGCCGGAGATCGACGACTTTGACGGAGACTTCTTGTGATTGCGCTTCTCCTGCGGGATCTCAAGCTTGCCCTGCGTGCGGGCGGCGGCTTTGGCCTGGGCCTTGCGTTCTTTCTGATCGTGACCGTGATGGTGCCGTTCTCCGTCGGCCCGCAGTCCGAACTGCTGGCCCGTATCGCGCCCGGCGTGCTGTGGCTGGGGGCGCTTCTCGCCTGCCTGCTGTCGCTCGACCGGCTGCTGGCGCTGGATTGGGAGGACGGCTCGCTCGACCTTCTGGCCACCGCACCGCTGCCGCTGGAAAGCACCGTCACGATCAAGGCGCTGGCCCATTGGATCACCACCGGGCTGCCGCTGGTGATGGCCGCGCCGGTGCTCGGCGTGTTGCTGAATCTGCCGGCCGCCGGCTTTCAATGGCTGGTGATCTCCCTGCTGCTGGGCACGCCTGCGCTGTCCGTCATCGGCACCTTCGGCGCCGCGCTGACGGTGGGGCTGAAACGCGGGGGCCTGCTGATGTCGCTCCTGGTGATGCCGCTCTATGTGCCGACGCTGATCTTCGGTTCGGAGGTGGCCCGCCGCGGCGCCGAGGGCATGGCGGTGCAGACGCCGCTGCTGCTGCTGGCCGGGATCTCCGCCGCTTCCATCGCCTTGCTGCCCTTTGCCAGTGCTGCCGTCCTGCGCGTCAATTTGCGCTAGGGGCCAGCCAATTGAGAAACCCGAGAACAAGAGCTAAATAGCCACCATGTCGATATGGGAATACGCCAACCCGAAGAAATTCCTGGCCACCACCGAAAAGGTGATGCCGGCCTTGTGGGCCGGCTCAGCGGTGCTGATCACCGTGGGGCTGGTCTGGGGGTTTTTCTTCACGCCTGATGACTACCGTCAGGGCTCAACCGTCAAGATCATCTTCCTGCATGTGCCCTCGGCGCTGATGGCGATCAACGCGTGGTTCATGATGCTGGTCACTTCGCTGGTCTGGGTGATCCGCCGTCATCATGTCAGCGCGCTGGCGGCCCGGGCCGCCGCGCCTGTGGGCGTGGTGATGACGGTGATTGCGCTGATCACCGGGGCTATCTGGGGCCAGCCGATGTGGGGCACCTGGTGGGCCTGGGATCCGCGTCTGACCTCCTTCCTGGTGCTGTTCCTGTTCTACCTCGGCTACATCGCCCTGTGGGAGGCGATCGACAATCCCGACACCGCCGCCGACCTCACGTCGATCCTGTGCCTGGTGGGTTCGGTGTTTGCCGTGCTCAGCCGCTACGCGGTGAACTTCTGGAACCAGGGGCTGCACCAGGGCGCGTCACTGTCGCTGGACAAGAAGGAAAACGTCGCCGATGCGTTTTCCAATCCGCTGTATGTCTGCATGGCGGGGTTTGTGCTGTTGTTCATCGCGCTGGTGTTCTACCGCACCGGAACTGAAATCCGCGCCCGCCGCATCAAGGCTCTGATGGCGCGCGAACGGCTGGAGGCCTGATGCCCGATCTTGGAAAATACGCCGATACGGTGCTGTCGGCCTACGCCGCATCGCTGCTTTTACTGGTGGCGCTGGTGGTGCTGACGATCTGGCGCGGCCGCAAGGTCCGCCGGGAGATGGAAACTCTGGAAAGCAGGGTAAAGCGCAATGGCTAAGATCTCTCCGCTGATGGCGGTCCCTGGCCTCGTGTTTGCAGGCTTTGTCGGCCTGGCGCTGGTGGGCATGTTCCGCGAAGACCCCAACAGCTTGCCCTCCGCCCGCGAGGGCCAGCCCGCACCGCCGGTTGTACTGGATGAGTTTCCCGGCAAGGAAATGTTCAGCGACGAAACCCTGCGCGACGGCAATGTGAAACTGGTGAACTACTGGGCCAGCTGGTGCGCGCCGTGCCGGGTGGAGCATCCGAACCTTGAGGCGCTGTCCAACGAAGGCATTCCGATTTACGGCATCAACTACAAGGACCAACTGGCCAATGCGGAGGCCTTCCTGAAGGAGCTCGGCGATCCCTACACGGCCATTGGCCGGGACGAGAAGGGCCGGATGGCAATCGACTGGGGCCTTTATGGTGTGCCGGAGACCTATGTGGTGGATGGCGAAGGCAAAATCGTGCTGCGCTTTGCCGGGCCTGTGACCCAGCGGGTGATCGAAAACACCCTGCGCCCGGCGATGGAGAAGGCCGCAGGCCAGTAACCGGGCAGGGCGCGTCAGGCGCCCATGCCCATGCCCAAGGCAAAGCTCTTGAAGCCCGGCTCCGCCGCCAGCAGCGTGTGGAGCTGCGCGAAATCTTCCTGCTTGGAGCGCCAAATCAGATAGTCGCTGAAGGCCTCGGCAGTTTCCCAGCGCTGGAAGATGGCAATTTCGTTCCGGTCCGGGGCAAGCAGCGTGTCCGCTTGCAGGCAGCCGGGATAATCCCGGACCTGTTCCACCATCTGTTTCACCAGTACCGCCAGCCGGGTGTATTGCCCCGGCAGTGGCTGCAGCTCAATGATTACTGCTTCGGTCAATGGAAGCTCCGCGTGTCAAAAGGGGCAGCGGCCTGGCCGGCTGCCCGGAAATTTCTGCTGGAGGCGCCGCATATCAGCTGAAAATGCTGAGATCCAGAGGCAGTCCGGCCCCCAGCCAGATACCGTGATCGCGATGATCCGCCAGGGCGTCGCCGGTTTCCGGATGGGCAAACACGATCAGCCCCTCCCGGTTCAGGGCCAGCCAGGGCAGAAGCTTGGCGAATTGCTCCGGGCTGGCGGCCAGCTGGCAGGACCACCTTGGATGCGGGCCCACGTTTTTCTGATGCATCCGGCCCATTTGAACGCCGAACTGCTGAGCCGCTTGCTGGCAAAGGGTGCGGGCCTCTTCGGCGGTGGTTTCGCCGAAATAGACGTGGGCGTGATAGCCGGTGATGCTGCTGGTCTGTTTCATGGCCCCACTATTGCCGCGCCCGGCGCGGCGGGGCAATCTGCGGTTTGCGAACAGATATTGTGCAGGCGGCGGCAGGCCCGCGCAGGTCTTACGGCACGGAGTAAGTGCGGAAATCCTGTTCGCGCCGCATCGTGGCGCTGCGGGCGTCCAGGTCGCCGCGTTCGGCGCGCCAGGTCAGGTAGCGGTCCAGGTGATCGTTTGATTCCCAGTAGTGAAAAACTGCAATTTCATGGCGCGCGCGGTTGATGCC
The DNA here is from genome assembly GCF_002388965.1 of Leisingera sp. UBA4491. Lineage (NCBI taxonomy): Bacteria > Pseudomonadati > Pseudomonadota > Alphaproteobacteria > Rhodobacterales > Roseobacteraceae > Leisingera > Leisingera sp. UBA4491. The sequence goes on from NZ_DGNN01000010.1 coordinate 182,062, forward strand.
GGCATGGGCCTCGATGCAGCCGGGAAAGCTCCGGGTCTCGCAGATCATTGCCGCCACCGCCTTAGCATGGTCTTCAAAAGTGTCTATGTCCGGATAAATAACGGCAAATGCGGCTTCTTTCATACGTTCTGCGTGCGGCCTCTGAATGCGCCCTAAAAGGGAAAAGATCTATCTACGATATATATTAACACAAAATTAACGACTGTTATAGCAGCTAACGCTGCGGGAACAGATAGCTTTTTTGGCTTCGGGCCGGCACGCGGGTACGGGGGCGGGCATTCTAGCAGACACTTTCAATCTGCCGCGGAATGCTGCAGGATTTTATAGTTAAGAAATTCAGGGTTTCGCGGCACTGCGTGCCGGCCAAACACGTTGTCCGGGAAAGAGATGAAAGCGATTGATCCCGCAAGGTATTTGAAAACAGGACTGGGCTGCGTTTTGGCCGCCTTCCTCTTTGCCGCGGCTGCGCGGGCGGAAACAGTCCTGACCTTCTGCTACGATCCTTATCCGCCCTACACATTGGGAACCGGCAGCATCCCGTCCGGCGGGCTGAAGGTGGACCTTCTGGACGCGGTGATGGAGCGGATCGGCGGCCTCAGCGCGGTCACCGTTCTGCTGCCCTGGCAGCGCTGCCTCGCCCAGGCAAAGTCAGGAGAGGCAGATGGCATCCTGCCGTTGTACAAGTCCCCGGAGCGCGAGGCCTTCCTGGCCTTTACCGAACCCGCCTTTCAGCAGACAAACACGCTTTGGTACAACCGGGGCCGCTTTCCAGACGGGCTGGCATGGAGCGCGGGCTATGCCGGTGTGTCGCACCTGAGGCTGGGAATGGTGAACGGCAGCGTCATCGACCCGGAGATGGAAGCCGCGTTCAGCGCCCGCAACCGGATCGTCAAAAGCGGCGATGCGGCCGGTCTGATGCAAATGCTTCTGTTCGGCCAGCTGGACCTGATTGCCATCGACGATGCCGTCGGGCGGTATCACGTGGGCTTGAACGGCTGGCATGACCGGATTGCCGCCGCCGGGAAACCGGTCTCCAGCCGCATGTCGCACTTCGGACTGTCCCGCGCCAGCGGCGCAGCGGCCTACCTGGAAGAGTTCGACCGCGCGATCAGGGAGCTGAAGGCCGAAGGGGAGATCGGCCGGATCCTGCACAGCCGCAACTACAGCCATTAGCCGGGACCGCCGGGCGGTTCCTGACTGAATGCAGACGCCGTATCCAATGGAAAAGGGCGCCCGAACGGGCGCCCTCGACGGTCTGGCGGCGGCTGGCCTTACTGCTTGGCCAGGTTGCGCAGCACATAGTGCAGCACGCCGCCGTGTTCGATGTATTCGATCTCCGGCGCGGTATCGATACGGCACTTCAGCGTGATGGTCTTTTCCGACCCGTCCGCATAGGTGATCTCGCACGGCACTTCCTGCAGCGGTTTGATGCTGTCCAGGCCGCGGATCGTAACGGTTTCCTCACCGGTCAGGCCCAGGGTCTTGCGGGTATCGCCGCCAGTGAATTCGAACGGGATCACGCCCATGCCCACCAGGTTGGAGCGGTGGATCCGCTCAAAGTTCTCGGCGATCACTGCCTTGACGCCCAAGAGCGCGGTGCCCTTGGCCGCCCAGTCGCGCGAGGAGCCCGCGCCGTACTGCTCGCCGCCGAACACGACCAGCGGAGTGCCGTTGGCCTGATGCGCCATCGAGGCGTCGTAGATCGAGGTCTGTTCGCCATCGGGGCCCTTGGTATAGCCGCCCTCGACGCCGTCCAGCATCTCGTTCCGGATGCGGATGTTGGCAAAGGTGCCGCGCATCATGATCTCGTGGTTGCCGCGGCGCGAGCCGTAGGAGTTGAATTCGCGCGGCTGCACCTGGCGTTCCAGCAGGTACTGGCCTGCGGGCGTGGTGGTGGCAAAGGAACCGGCGGGCGAGATGTGGTCGGTGGTGACCATATCGCCCAGGATCGCCAGAACTTTGGCGCCTTCGATGTTTTCGATGGTGCCCGGCTCGGGACCCATGTCCTGGAAGTAGGGCGGGTTCTGAATGTAGGTGGAGCTTGCGGGCCAGTCATAGGTTTCCGCGTCGGTGACCTCCACCGCCTGCCACTTCTCGTCGCCCTTGAAGACATCGGCGTATTTCGACTGGAAGGCGTCGCGCGTCACGGTCTTTTCGACCAGGTCGGCGATTTCCTTCTGGGTCGGCCACAGGTCCTTGAGGAAGACGTCGTTGCCGTCCTGATCCTGCCCCAGCGGCGCGGTGGTGATGTCGATGTTCATGTCGCCGGCCAGCGCATAGGCCACCACCAGCGGCGGCGAAGCCAGGTAGTTGGCGCGCACGTCCGGCGAGATGCGGCCCTCGAAGTTGCGGTTGCCCGACAGCACCGAGACGCCGATCAGGTCGTTGTCGTTGATGCACTTGGAGATTTCATCGGCCAGCGGGCCGGAGTTGCCGATGCAGGTGGTGCAGCCGTAGCCCACGAGGTTAAACCCGATGGCGTCCAGATGCTCCTGCAGGCCGGCCGCCTCCAGATACTCGGACACCACCTGCGAGCCCGGTGCGAGCGAGGTCTTGACCCAGGGCTTGCGGGTCAGGCCGCGCTCATGCGCCTTCTTGGCCACCAGCCCTGCGCCGATCATCACATAGGGGTTCGACGTGTTGGTGCAGGAGGTGATCGAGGCGATCACGATGGAGCCGTCGTGCAGCTGGTAGTTGTGCTCGTCCGTGCTCACGAAGCCGGACTTGTGGTGGCCCTTGTCGCCGGGAATATTCTGCGGTTCCGGCTGCCCGCCTTCCGCCTCCCAGCGGCTTTCGGCACGTTCGCCTGCATCCTTGCCGCCGCGCTGGCCTTCGACGTAGTCGTGGAAGGTGGTGGCTGCCTTATCCAGCGCTATGTGGTCCTGCGGCCGTTTCGGCCCGGAGATCGCGGGCACGACGGTGCCCATGTCCAAATGCAGCGTATCGGTATAGACCGGCTTGTAGCTTTCGTCGCGCCACAAGCCGTTTTCCTTGGCATAGGCCTCAACCAGCGCGATGCGGTCCTTGTCGCGGCCGGTGTTGCGCAGGTAGCGGAGGGTTTCGTCGTCGATCGGGAAGAAGCCGCAGGTGGCGCCGTATTCGGGGGCCATGTTGGCAATGGTCGCCCGGTCGGCCAGCGGCAGCCGGTCCAGGCCGTCGCCGAAGAACTCGACGAATTTTCCGACCACGCCCTTGGCGCGCAGCATCTCTACCACTTTCAGCACCAGATCGGTGCCGGTGGTGCCTTCGGTCATCTCGCCGGTCAGCTCAAAGCCGACGACTTCGGGGATCAGCATGGAAATCGGCTGGCCCAGCATTGCCGCCTCGGCCTCGATGCCGCCAACACCCCAGCCCAGAACCGCAGCGCCGTTCACCATGGTGGTGTGGGAGTCGGTGCCGACGAGGGTGTCGGGATAGGCGACTTCCTCGCCGTTCTGGTCCACATCTGTCCAGACGGTCTGGGCCAGGTATTCCAGGTTCACCTGGTGGCAGATGCCGGTGCCCGGCGGCACCACGCGGAAGTTGTTGAACGCTTTCTGGCCCCATTTCAGGAACTGGTAGCGCTCCATGTTGCGCTCATACTCGCGGTCGACGTTCATCTGGAACGCGCGCGGGTTGCCGAATTCGTCGATCATCACCGAGTGGTCGATGACCAGATCCACCGGCACCAGCGGGTTGATCTTGGCCGCCGAGCCCTTGAGGCCGACGATGCCGTCACGCATGGCGGCCAGGTCGACCACCGCGGGCACGCCGGTGAAATCCTGCATCAGCACGCGGGCCGGGCGGTAGGCGATCTCGCGCGGGTTCTTGCCGCCCTTGCCGGCCCACTCGCCAAAGGCCTTGATGTCATCGGTGGAGACGGAAAAACCGCCATCCTCGAAGCGCAGCATGTTTTCCAGCACCACCTTCAGCGCGGCGGGAAGTTTGGAAAAGTCGCCAAAGCCTGCTTCGGTGGCTGCGGGAATGGAATAGTAGGAGATCGTTTTGCCGTTGACGCTGAGAGTGCGGCGCGCGCTGGCGTTGTCCTGTCCGACGGTGATAGGCATGGGTGGCCTCCCTCAAGAAATTGAACTTGGGAATTCGCTGCTTGTTAAATGCATGAGGTAAGCGCTGCATTCAATAGTTCAAACGCCGCAGGGGCAGTTTTGTATGCGATTGTACACATTTTTGGCCGCGCTGCCGCTGCCCTCGGGCCTCAAAAATGATTGATTGGCCTAACCCCCGGCACATCTTTAGACCAGTGGGCTAAGTAGCAGAGAAGGCGATTCATGAAATTTCTGGCGTCGATCATGACGGTTCTGGCCCTGGCCCTGCCGGTGCATGGCCAATCCGCAGCAGACCCCGTGGTGGTGGAGCTGTTTACCTCGCAGGGCTGTTCGTCCTGCCCGCCCGCAGATGCGCTGCTGCATAAGCTGGCCGCCCGCGATGACGTGCTGCCGCTGGCGCTGCATGTGGATTACTGGGATTACATCGGCTGGAAGGACAAGTTCGCCAAGCCTGCCCATACCCGGCGGCAAAAGGGCTACGCCCAGGCCGGCGGGCGCCGGATGATCTACACGCCGCAGATGGTTATCATGGGCCAGGAGGACGTGGTCGGCGCCGATGCCGTGCAGGTGGAGAGCGCGATAAGGAAGCACCAGAAGAAGCCGCGCCCGGTGGCGCTGACGCTGCGGCGGCAGGGCGGGGAACTGGTGATCCGTCTGAAGCCCCGGTCCCGGATGCCTAAGTCCCGGCTGCTGGTGCAGCTGGTGCGCTTTACCCCGGAACGCACCGTCAGCATCACCCGCGGCGAGCTGGCCGGGAAAACCCTGAGCTATGCCAATGTGGTGGAGGACTGGCAGCTGGCGGCAGAGTGGGACGGCGCAGAGCCGCTGGAACTGACGGTGCCGCTGACCGGCAGCCAGCCCGCCGCGGTGCTGGTGCAGGAAGCGCCGTTCGGTCCGGTCATCGCCGCCGCGCGGGCGGACTGACCCCGGCGCGGCGCGCCAGCAGGGGCGCGGCAGCGGCGGTCAGGTTTTCCAGCGCCGGTGGATCCAGAACCACTGGCCGGTGTGCTTGCGCACGATGGATTCCAGATCGGCCGTCAGCGCCTTGGTCATGGTCAGAGGGTCCGAAGGGGGAACTTCGGCGTTCATGATAATCTCGAAATCCAGGCCGTTTTCCTGGCGCACCGCGTAAACCGGGATCAGCACGGCGCCGAATTTCAGCGCCAGTTCCGCGGGCACGGTTGAAGTAACCGCAGGCTTGCCGAAAAAGTCGATCGGCTCGCCGCCCTGGGCATAGAGATCGGTGACGATGGCGGCGATGCCGCCCTTTTTCAAATGCCGGACCAGCTCGACCATGCCGCGCTTGCCCTGTTCGAACATCAGCTCGCCGGTGGTTTTCATTGCGGCGACATAGTGCTCGTTGAAATAGGGGTTGGCCATCCGCCGGTACAGCGCGCCCATGTCGTGGCCGCGGGCGGTCAGCGCCGCGCGGGCGGCGTCGTAATTGCCGAAATGCGCAGTGGCCAGAAGCACCGGCCGCCCGGCGGCGCGGGCGGTCTCCAGCGCTTCCAGCCCGGGGCCGGTGATCGGGGCCGATCTGGCCTTCTCATGGAAGGTCTGCCCGTCGTACAGCTCGGCGATCATCCGGCCGGCATTGTCGCTGACATCGCGGTAGAGCTGCTCCGGATCCAGCCCGGAAAGCTCTGGGCTGACATGGCGCAGGTTGTTGCGCACCCGCTTGTCAAAGCCGGCAAGCCGCCCCATGGCGGTGACCAGGCGGCCCATCATCGGAACCCGCAGCCGGTAAGGGATCAGCCCGGCGCCCAGCAGCAGCCCGCGCAGAAACAGGTTGCTGCCAAAATATTTGACATGGCTCCAGGTGGAGAGCTCGGAAGGGTCTACTGGCATGGCATCTGGGTGGCTGCGGCGCGAAAATGCGGCTGGAAGGCTGCATCATAAGCAGCCGCGCCGGCGGGCACAAGCAGGTCGCACCCAGCCGCCGCCCCGTCAGAGCAGGGCGGCAGCCGGTGATGCATTCCGCGCCGGGGGCGGGCGGCAGAGTCAGTCCTCGCCGCCGTTTTCCTCGTCGTCGGACTTCAGCTCGATCTCGCCGGTTGCCACCAGGTCGCGCATGGCCGAGATGATCATGCTGAACGCCGCTTCGCCGTCGGTGCGCTTGACCTTGCCGCGCTCCGCCACCTCCTCGCGGATGTTGTCGGCCATCCGGCTCGACATGTTCTTCAGCAGGAATTCGTTGGTCGCCACGTCTTCCTCGTCCGAGGCGAAGGCCATGGCAGTGACCAGATCCGGCTGCGACAGGACCCGGATCAGCTTGGGCACGTCGATGGGCTGCATCCGCTCGCCGATCAGCGCATAGGTGAAGATCGCCTTGCGCACCTTGACGGCGAAATCCTCGTCCTCCTCGTCCAGCGCGGTCAGAACCTCATCGCGCTTGGCGGCGGCGGCTTCGGTCAGGATACCGCCCAGCCGCTGGCCCGGGGTGTCGTTGAAGGCAAGCTCCGGCCGGGCCTCAACCTGGGCCGCCAGCGACAGGCCGATCCGGTCAACGGTATCGGGCGTCACATTGGCGGTCTGGCTCACCGCATAGGTGATGCGCCGGGCAACCGGGCCCGGCAGGTGGACCAGCATCTGCGCCGCCTTGGCGGTGTCCAGCTTGGAGAGCAGCACCGCGGCCACCTCCGTGCTTTCGGCCTCCGCCAGCGACGCCAGATCTTCCGGCGGCAGCTGTTTCAGCCGCTGCCAGGGGTCGCCGAACTGCCGCACCCCGGCCTCCTTGCGCAGGCGGCTGTGGGTATAGCGGCTGATTTTACCTTCCATCGCGTTCAAGGCGCCGGCCAGGCCGTTGGGGAAATGCAGGCCGACATTGTCCAGAAGGTCGGCAAATTCACCCGCCACCGCATGCAAGGTGTCGCGGTCGACAATCCGCATCTTGCCCATCTGCTGGGTCAGTTCCAGCTGCAGATCGTCCGGCAGCTCCTCCAGCGGGATCTCCGCGCCTTCGTTCAGCAGCAGCCGGACAATGATCGCGGCCTTGGCCTTGCCGCTCAGGCCGCTGCTGGTCCCGCCGCCCATCGGCGCCGGGGCGGAAAACCCGCCGAAGTCGGAACCGCCAGTTGCCATTGGAAGCGCCAGCATGTTGTCTTGAGGCATTCTCGCACCCTACCAAAGATTCTTCTCGATCATGGAGGGCAGAATAGGCCGCAAGCCGTAAAGAAAGCCTGAAGCCTAGTAGCTGTAAGACGCGCCCGTTTCCAGCGCGCTGCGCAGCGCGGCTTCGGCCCAGGTGCCGTCGCCGCCCCGTGCCCTGATCTCTTTCCACTGTATCAGGGCGGCGCCGTATTTGCCCTGTTGCACAAGGCCTTGGCCCATATACGAACGGGCAAGGAGGTTATCCGGATCGCGTGCCAGCGCATGATCGTAATAGGCCTGCGCCTGATCCAAATGGCCCAGTTTGCGGTGGGTGAAGCCCCAGTAGGTCAGCACAAGGGAATCCTGCTGATCCGCCATCGCGCTCAGCACCGCCTGGGCATCCTGCTGACGGCCCGCATAGGCCAGCTCGCGGGCTGCGCCCAGCAGTTGATCCTGGTTCAGCGAGGATTTCCGCGGCCGCACGCAGCGCTTCTTTGTTTCATCCCACACCCGCTTGCCCTTGCAGGTCTTGGTGGTCTCGGTGGGTTTGGGCGGGTTCCAGCTGTTGCCGCTGGCGGCAAGGGCGGCAACCGGAAGGGTCAGGGCGGCGGCCAGGGCAAGGAAACGCATATCGGAAACTCCAGACGCAGTATGTTTTGCCCACTGTAACCCCGGAAGACCGGTCTGGATCTGTAAATTTGTTCACAAAGGCGTTTGCCCGGCTGCAAGACGCAAAACGCCCCGCCGAGATGACGGGGCGTGATAAACTTCGCGCTCAGGCAGGCTTATTCGCCGAACACGCGCTTGAAGATCGTGTCGACATGTTTGGTGTGGTAGCCCATGTCGAATTTCTCGTTGATCGCGTCTTCGCCAAGGGCGGCAACCACATCGGCATCGGCCAGCAGCAGCTCGCGGAAATCGACGCGCTCTTCCCAGACCTTCAGGGCGTTGCGCTGCACCATGGCATAGGCATCCTCGCGGCTGACGCCTGCCTGGGTCAGGGCCAGCAGAACCCGCTGCGACATCACCAGGCCGGGGAATTTGTTCATGTTGTCCAGCATGTTCTCCGGGAACACCAGCATCTTGTCGACAACGCCGGCCAGGCGGTGCAGGGCGAAATCCAGGGTCACGGTCGCATCCGGGCCGATACCGCGCTCGACGGAGGAGTGCGAGATGTCGCGCTCATGCCACAGCGCCACGTTCTCCATCGCCGGGATCACCGCCATCCGCACCAGACGCGCGAGGCCGGTGAGGTTCTCGGTCAGCACCGGGTTCTTCTTGTGCGGCATCGCCGAGGAGCCTTTCTGGCCCATCGAGAAGAACTCCGCGCCTTCCAGCACTTCGGTGCGCTGCATGTGGCGGATTTCCACAGCAATGTTCTCGATCGACGACGCGATGACGCCGAGCGTGGCAAAGAACATCGCGTGGCGGTCGCGCGGGATCACCTGGGTGGAGATCGGCTCGGGGCGCAGGCCCAGCTGCTCGCAGACGTGCTCTTCAACCGCCGGGTCGATGTTGGCAAAGGTGCCGACCGCGCCGGAGATCGCGCCGGTGGCGACTTCCCAGCGGGCCTTTTCCAGACGGTTCTTGTTGCGGTCCATTTCCGCATAGAAGCGGGCAAAGGTCAGGCCCATGGTGGTCGGCTCGGCGTGGATGCCATGGCTGCGGCCGACGCGCACGGTGTTCTTGTGCTCCAGCGCGCGTTTCTTCAGAGCCGCCAGCACCTTGTCAACACCGTCCAGCAGGATGTCGGCGGCGCGCACCAGCTGCACGTTCAGGCAGGTGTCCAGCACGTCGGAGGAGGTCATGCCCTGGTGCACAAACCGGGCTTCCTCGGAGCCCACATGCTCCGCCAGGTGGGTCAGGAAGGCGATCACGTCATGCTTGGTCACCGCTTCGATCTCGTCGATGCGGGCGACGTCGAATTCCACGTCCTTGGCTTTCCACACCGCGTCGGCGTTCTCGCGCGGGATCACCCCCAGGTTGGCCATGGCTTCGCAGGCATGGGCCTCGATCTCGTACCAGATCTTGAATTTGGTCTCGGGCGACCAGATTGCGACCATCTCGGGGCGGGAATAGCGGGGGATCATGGGCGAAGGCACCTTTGTGTGATTGCGCAGCAGATGCCCGGCCTCTTAGATCAGGACAGGCTGGACAGCAAGGCTGGCCGGGGCGCATGAGGCAGTTTGCCCTGATGATTGCGGTATCATCCGGGGCAGTGCCGGTTGCGGCGGGCAAAGGGCGGAGGTTCAGCGGCGGGGAGGTGCAGGCGGCGCAAAAGTGGCGCAGGCCGGTTTGCGGCAGCGGCGCCTGGCAGGCCCTCAGCGCTTGGGGGCGCTCCGCCAGGCCTGCGGACCAAGCGGGCGTAAGGACACAAGCGCCGCAACAGCCCCCGGCTTGCGGCGGTCAGGAATGGCCGGGAAGGCGGGGATCAGTCCCCGCGCAGATGCGACAGCAGCCGGGCGTTGCGGCAGTAGGAGGGCGCCTCGTTCAGTTCTGCCGCCTCGCGCTGCAAGCTGCTGCAGCCGTCCTGATTGCCGCAAGTGCTGCAGCGCAGGACGGCGCGCATGTATTTCCGGCCCTGCGCCTGCGGGTCTGCAGCAACGATTTCGCCATAGTCCACGCCCAGACGGCTGGCCATGCCCTGCACCAGATCGCTGCTGCGTGCGAGTTTTGCAAAAAGTCCCATGTGTCTCCTCCATAGCCCGGCCGGCGCCGGGACTGGGAACAGCATGTGCGCGAATGCGCGGTGGCACTTTGATTTGGCGCAAACTTCAGCCGCGGGCAGCGGCTCCCGCCTGCGCTGCGGCCTTCTGCCGAAGACCTGCCGCAGTTAGGCCCGGCGCCGCGCTCAGCGCGGCGCCGGGCCCAAGGCCGCTGGCGGTGCAGGTTTCCTGCACGGTCCGGGGGCGGGAGCAGCGCCGGAGTTTTCGGCGCTCAGGCCCCGGAATGCTCCGTGGTCTCCAGCCGGGTCACCACCCTGGCGCCGCTTTCCAGCGTCCGGTGCACCGGGCATTTGTCGGCGATTTCCAAGAGCCGGCTGCGCTGCTCTCCGCTCAAGGGGCCGCACAGGCGCACCACCCGGGTGAACTGGTCGATCTTGGCAGGCCCGGAGGGCAGGGCGTCCTGGGCATGGACCTTGTCATGGCTCACATCAACGCTGATCCCCTCCAGCGGCCAGCCCTTGCGGCGGGCATACATCCTGAGCGTCATCGAGGTGCAGGCGCCCAGACCCGCAGCCACAAACCCATAGGGAGACATGCCGCGGTTGGTGCCGCCATAGGCCAGCGGCTCGTCCGCCAGCGCGTGGTGGTAGGGGCCGGATTGCACGTCCTGCAGGAACCCGTCCGGATCCGCCTCCGTCACCCGCAGAATGCCTTCCGGCGCGCCGGGCGGCGGTGCGGGCGGGGCCATGCCGATATAGCGCCCGGCCCAGGCGGCGATGACCTCGGCAGCATATTCCGCGTCCGCCGGGCGGGAAATCAGGTGGTCGGCGTCATCCAGAGTGACAAAGCTCTTGGGGTGTTTGGCAGCGGTGAAGATCGATGCCGCATTGTCGATGCTCACGGTCTCGTCGCGCGGCGCGTGCAGCACCAGCAGCGCCGCCTTCAGCTCTGCAATCGCAGGCGCCAGCGCCTCGGCGCTGATGTCGTCGACAAACTCCTTGCCGATCACAAACGGCCGCCCGCCCAGGCAGACCTCGGCGCGTCCCTTGGCCTCGATCTCCGGCAGAGCGGCTTCGAAGTGGTGGGAGACATGGCCCGGATCAAATGGTGCCGCCAGCGTCACCACCCCCTTGACCGATGGGATGCCCGCCCGCGCCCGCAGCACCGCCGCCCCGCCCAGCGAATGGCCGATCAGCAGGGCCGGCGCCATGTCGCGCGCCGCGAGGTACTGCGCCGCCTTGATTAAATCCGCCACGTTGGAGCTGAAGGTGGTGTTTTCGAACTCGCCCTCGGAATGGCCCAGCCCGGTGAAATCGAATCGTAAAACCGCGATTCCCATCGCCGCCAGCCGCCCGGAAATCCGCCGCGCAGCCGGGATGTCCTTGGAGCAGGTGAAGCAATGGGCAAAAAGTGCTGTGGCCAGCACCGGCCCCTCGGGCAGGTCGAGGCGGGCAGCAAGGGTGTTTCCGGCGTGGCCGGTGAAGGTGATCCGTTCCGTGGGCATGGGCGTGGCCTTTTTTGGGTGTTCCGCATAGATTGAGCGTTCGACGGGGCCTGAACAAGGCAGCGGGACGGAACGTCACGGGAAGGTGAAGCCAGATGAGCAGCAGCACTCTTATAGGCATGGGGTGTTACAGCCCGCAAAGCGCGCGCGACCGGGAAATGTGGCGGCGTTTGCAGGCGTTTTGCGGAACTGAACCACAAGCCTTTGGCCGCAACCCGCAAACCGGCCATGTGACCGGCTCCGCCTTCGTGCTGTCGCCGGACAGGAACAGCGTGCTGCTGACCCATCACAAGAAACTCAACCGCTGGTTCCAGCTGGGCGGCCATTGCGACGGCATCGCCGACGTGCGCTTTGTGGCGCTGAAGGAAGCCTATGAGGAAAGCGGGCTGGCCAGCATCAGTCCGCTGTCGGACCGGGTGTTCGACGTCGATATCCACGAAATCCCGGCCAATGGCCGCGACTGCGCGCATCTGCACTATGACGTGCGTTACCTGTTTCAGGCCGAGGCCGGAGAGATCGCCGCCAGCGGGGAATCCCACGCCTTGGCCCGGGTTCCGCTGACCCAGCTGGCAGAAGTAACGGAATCGCCCGGCGTGCTGGTGCTGCGCGAAAAGCTGGCGCCGTTCTTAAGCGGAGGCGCCTGACGGCGCCGCAGGCTGTCCCGGCCCCTCCTGTCGGGAGGGACCGGCGGTGCGGTATCAGGCTTCGCCCAAGAGCGCCTTGTCGAACGGGTAGCTGGTCAGGTTCTCATACCCATCCTCGGTGATCAGCACCTGGTCCTCCAGCTTGATCGAGAAGTCGCCGCCCTCGGGGGACACCAGCGCCTCGACGCACAGAACCATGCCCGGTTCCAGCTCATAGTTGAAAGCGCCCTCGACCATCTTGTCCGGATAGGCCACCAGCGGCCACTCGTCGCACAGGCCGACGCCGTGCATCATGCAACCGTACTTCTGCTTCTGGAACTGCGCATCAAGGGGGTGGCAGCCGCGCGACAGCTCCTGGATGTTCACGCCGGGCTTCAGCATCTCCATGTTGTGGCGGATGTGCTCCAGCCCGTGCTGCATGGCGTAAATCATGCCGGGCCGCGGCTTTTCATCGCCGATCCACCAGCTGCGGGAGATGTCGATGCAGATCCCGTAGGAGCCGACGAGGTCGGTGTCAAAGCTGATGATCTCGTTGTTCTGGATGATGCGGGGGCCGCATTCCTGGAACCACGGGTTGGTGCGCGGGCCGGAGGCCAAGAGCCGGGTTTCGATCCACTCGCCGCCGCGGCGGATGTTTTCCGCGTGCAGCACCGCCCAGACGTCATCCTCGGAGATATTGCCGCCGGGCACTTGTTCGCGGGCGAATGTCTCCATTGCTGCCACCGCAGTTTCGCAGGCGTGATGGGCGCAGCGCATTGCCAGGATCTCGTCCGGGCCCTTCACGGCGCGGCATTTCTCGGTCAGCTCCTCACCGGGGAAGATCTCCAGCCCCTGTGCCTCAAGTGCGCGCAGGCCGTGCAGCATCACCTTATCCACCGCCAGCCGCTTGTTGCTGCCGCTGTGCTCTTCCAGCAGGATGCGCACTTCGTTCGAGAACTTGTCCGCTGCCACGTCGATCTTGTCGCCGCGGTCGAAATAGAACAGGTCGGCCCCGGCGCGCTGCTCGCGCACCAGCGGGTTGAATTCGCTAAGGAAGGGCGACTGCTTGTAGTCCCACAGCACCATATAGCCGTCAGCGCAGATCAGCAGCGCGCGGAACGGGTTGTGGGTGTTCCAGAGCTGCATGTTGGTGCTGTCGGTCGCATAGCGGATGTTCAGCGGATCAAAGACCAGAAGGCCGCCATAACCGCGGTCGTTGATGAAACGCGTCAGCCGCTCCCAGCGAAAGCTGCGCAGCGCCTGCAGGTCCGGCAACTGCAGCCCGGCCTCGGCCCATTCGGCAAAGGCCAGCTGGGTCGGGCCGATCTCGACCCGGTCATTGTCGTTCGGGGTGTTGTCGCCCAGTCTCGCGCCGCGGGTGGGGTCGATCTTGCGGATGTCGCGGTAATGCTCGTTCATGCCGGAAGGTCCTTGCTGCACAGTCCTGTCCAGTGTGGCGCCGGTGGCTGGGAAAAGCGCTGCGGAAAGCGACAGGTTTTCGGGTCATTTCTGACCTGTGATGCAACGTTGCGGCTGTTTCCCGCCGGTTTGGATGCTATCGCAAATGGATGACGGCGATTCTTCAGAAGACCATTCCCTACAATCCGCTGGAGGAGAAGAAGCTCCCCGGCATCCAGCCGCTCGCACCGGAGGCTTGGCTGATGGCCGATGACGCCTATGCGGGCCAGATGGCAGAGCGGGAGCGGCTGCTGGCAAGCCGGCGGGACGAGGTCTTGCAGCTGGACGCCCGCGCGATGGCGGCGGCGCAAGAGCTGCTGCACATGGCGCTGGACGCGCTGGACCCCGGCGCGGGCGACACCGCGTTGCGGCCGGATGGCGTGCGGGTTCCGGTCGATTGGGAGGATCCTTTGGGCACCCTGGGCCGTTTCGCGCAGCAGGATTTCTGCATTCTGCAAAAGCCAGAAGGCGCGCCGGAGCACGTTCTGACCGGCGCGGTGCTGTGCTTTCCGGCAAGCTGGACGCTGGCGGAGAAATACCTGCAGCCGCTCACCGGCATTCACGTGCCGGTGGACAGCTACAACGCGGGCATCGCAGCGCGGGTGCAGCGGCTGTTTGACGGGGTGCAGGCGGGGCGGCCGCTGTGGCGGTTCAACGCCTTGTGGTATCACGATCCGGCGCTGTTCCAGCCGCGCAGCCAGCTTGCGCCGCGGGACCGGCCGCACCGCAGCAGGGCCGGCTATCTGCGCAGCGAAAAGCAGGTGATTATGCGGCTGCCGCAGACCCGCGCGGTGGTGTTTGCCATTCACACACGCGTGCTTGCGCGGGCAGATGTGATGCGTCAGTGGCGCGCGCCGCAGGACGATGGCGGAGCCCGGCTTTAGGGGAACAGCGGCCGTGCAGCCTGCACCATTCCAGCACTGTCCAGGAACAGGAACAGGGCGGCCACCAGCAGCAGGTGGCTGACAAAGCGCAGGCGGCGGCGCGGTGCCAGGATGGTCGCGGACAGCGCGGAGGCCTGCAACGGACCGCCCCAGCCGCCGCCGTGAGGCCCGGCTGGCACGGTCTTGCGCATCCGGGCGCGGGCCTGCGTCGCGGCCGCACTTGCGCCCGGTCCAGCAGAGCGGTTGACGGCAGCCTGAAAGGCGCGCTCGCAATGCGCCTCCAGCGCAGTTGCCGTTTGCTCAACCGGTTTGAAACAGGCGCGTCCGCGCGGGCGGGCGCGCGGCGGCTGAACCGGACGGCTGGCTGCAGCCTCGCGCTCCGCCGGGGCCGGCCCGGCCTGCTGCGGTTCAAACACGCCCAGGAACTGGTCGCAGGTCAGCGCCACGTTGGACTTAAGCCATTCAACCGAGGTGGCATCGACCACGGGCAGCGTCCGCCGCAGCATTTCGGCCAGCAGCAATTCTGCAATCTCCTGGTCGCAATGGTCCTCGTGCAGCGGGGACAGCGCCACTTCAAGCAGGCTGACAGGCTGCAGCATACCGCCGGTCAGCTTGCTGGAACGCCGCAGCGGTACCCGGCGCAGGCGCACCGTCACAAGATAGTGGTCGCATTGCAGCCGGACGGCATTCTCGGCGCGGGCCTCGATGGCATCTGCCGGGTGGCCGAAGTCTTCAAGCGTGTCCACGACAGCGGACACTGCAGCCGGGAGGGTTGCCGCATTCCGGCTTTCGAGCCCAAGCCTGCCCGCATATTGCACGTTCTCTGCCACCGTCCGGATCCTCCATTCAGGGTGCCGATAAAATAAGAATAAATTTGGAACGGGTTGAAAGTTGGGCGGAAATCACGGCCCGGCGGCAAAGATTGCGGATCGGGCGTTAAAAAACCCGAAACTATTTAAGTGTCTGTTTTTATTGGATTTCACGTTCGCTTTGCGAAGCCGGTCGGCGGAATACGGCTCAACTGTGGCACGCGCCGGACACATTGATGCCTTAGGCCTTACAATGCCGCGGGAATCGCGGCCACTGTTCCCGGCCGCGTGCGCAACTGGCCGCTGCGGCCGCCGTGCAGGCAGGCACAGGTGCGGTGCAGGCCACTTGCGGCAGGGCTGCCGGCGGGGTACGCGGAGGGGTTGGCGGCGGGCGCTCAGCCGTCGATCTGGCGCCCCATGATCGCCAGCGACTGCTGATAAACAGTCGCGGCGTTCCATTGCTTCAGAACAGGATAGTTCGGCTCACCCGGCTGATAACCCTTGCCGGGTTTCCAGCCCTTCTGGCGCAGGTAATTGGCGGTGGAGGCCAGCGCATCGCCCATGTTGTAGAAATCCACCCGGCCGTTCCCGTCCCAGTCCTGGCCGTATTGCAAGGCATTGCCGGGCAGGAACTGGGTATGGCCGAGCTCGCCGTGCTTGGCGCCAAGGGTGGCCGGGGTGATGGCGCCCTGGTCCACCAGTTTCAGCGCCCCCAACGCGTGCGGGCGGAAAAAGTCGGATCGGCGGCAGTCATAGGTCAGGGTCACGATGGCTGAGACCACCTGGCTGTCGCCCATGTAATTGCCAAAGGCGGTCTCCATCCCGTGAATGGCAATCAGGACCCCCGCGGGCACGCCGTACTTGCGCTCAAGCGCGGCATAGAAATCCGGGTTCCGCGCCTTGCGCTTGCGGCCCTGTGCCACAATGGTGGAAGAGCCGCGGACCTGCATGAATTTCTCCAGCGAGTACTTGAAGCTCTTCTGGTTGCGGTCGGCGGAGATGGTGCGGCTGGCGTATTGCGCATTGGCCAGCGCCTGCAGCCCCGCCTTCCGCACCCCGGCGCGTTTGGCCTCGGCGCTGAAGGCCTGTTTCCAGGCATCGAACCCGGCGGAGGTATTGCCGCAGGTCGCGGCCACGGCGGGGGAGGCAAGGAGGGCGGAAATCAGGGCAGGGGCAAGCAGCCGGCGCATGAATGAAACTCTCGAAATGTGACTCGTGTCTTTGCAGCCTAGCGTGATGGCGGCCTAAGTCTAACGGGAAATCCCGCCAAAGGTTCCCATCTGTTCAGGAAAAAGCTGTTCCGGCGGCCAGTGCCAGCCCCGCGGCCACTGCAGTCATCGCGTTTTCCGTTTCAACACGGGCATTCGGGCACAGCAGCCGCATCTCAGCCTGCACTGGCGCCAGCAGCGACGAGCCGCCGACCATGACAATCCGGTCCACTCGCACCGCTTCGATACCTGCCTGGTCCAGGGTTTCGGCTGCGCACACCCCGATTGCCCGGGTCTGGTCCGCCAGCGTTTGAATCATCTCCGCGCCGGGCAGCGGCACGGACAACCCGCGCTGTAAAAGCTTGAGGTCGATGGCCGCGCTGTCTCCGGCGTCATTGGCGCGGATCTTGCCGCGCTCGACCGCAAAGGCCAATTCGTGCCCCAGTTCGTCCTCCAGCACGGTAACCAGCCGCGCCAGCTTCTCCGGCTCCGCTGCATTGGCGGCCAGATCCTTCGCGGCCCGGCGGCTTTCGGGGCTGTACAGAAACGGGATCATCTGCCAGGTGGCCAGGTCGTTGAACAGCCGGTTCGGCGCGGGCAGGGTGCCGCCGCCGAAGGTATTGCGGATCAGGCTGCCGCGGCCCAGCAGCGGCATCACATGCTGAATGCTCAGCTGCCGGTCGAAATCGGTGCCGCCCAGACGGATCCCGTGCGAAGCCAGGATGCGCGCGGCGCCGTCTGCCCCCTGCTCAAAAGCGGTGAAGTCCGAGGTGCCGCCGCCGATGTCGACAATCAGCCCCAGACCCGGCGATGGCGCAGCGGCGCGCAGCGCGGCTTCGGGCTCGTACATGAACAGCACGTCCTCGAAACCGGCCTCAAGATAGCAGGCGCGCAGATCCTTCTCCGCCTGCGCGTTGCGGCCGGGGTCGTTGGAGTGAAACCGCACCGGCCGCCCCGACAGGGCATGGGTGAACTGCATGTGCGTGGCGGCCTCGGCGCGCCGTTTCAGTTCCGCCAGAAAGCGGGCGATGATGGCGGCAAAGCTGATCCGCTCGCCGCCCAGCCGCCGCTCCTCATGCAGAAGGGAGGTGCCGAGCAGGCTCTTGAGCGCCCGCATGAAACGGCCTTCCTCGCCGCTGATCAGGGCCCGGGCGGCGCTGTGCCCGATCCGCATCTGGCGCGCGCCCTCCGCAAAGAAGACTGCGGTGGGCAGCGTCAGCTCTCCGGGTTCCATCTCCACCAGCCAGGGGCGCCCGGAAACCGCGATCCCGGCGGCGGAGTTGGAGGTTCCAAAGTCGATACCAAGAGTGTTCGGGGCAGTCATAGCGCGCTCCTGCAGGCCAAGCGGAACCGCCGCGGGTACAGCAAGTGGCGGCTTCGATCAAGGCGAATCACCCATGTCCCGCCGCCCGGGAATTGCCACAGGGCGGATTGCCGCAGGAGGTACAAGTCCTTCAAATATCATCAGTAAACCCGCCGTAAAAGTATCTTAATTCCTGAATATCACACTTTTCTTACCTGCTGCCCAGAGCAGGGTCTTTGGAGTTTGGAAGATGAGTAAAACTGATAACCAGCGCATCATCTCGAAATTTGCGCTTGATGGAGACCATCAAAAGGACCTGATGCGCGCAAGTTCCCTGCTGGCGCCTTACTTCGATGTGATCCTCGACAAGTTCTATGCCTTTGCCCAGTCCGACCGGGAAGCAAGCAAGTTCTTCACCAATGAGGAAATCCTCACCCACGCCAGAACGTCGCAAAAGCGGCATTGGGAACTGCTGCTGAGAGGCGATTTCCCGGAGGAATACTTTGCGTCGGCAGAGCGCGTCGGCGCGGTCCACTTCAAGATCCAGCTCCCCTTCGAGCTTTACCTGTCTGCCTATGCTCGGGCGACCTCCCACATTCAGCAGGTTCTTGGCGACAGGTTCGGTGCTGCAGTCACCCCAGGCGGGCGGCGCAAGCTGTTTGCCATGCTAGGGGCGCTGAACCGGGTGTTCGCGATGGACACCTATTTCGTGATCGACGCCTACTTCGCGGCGCAGCGCGCGGAGCAGGACACCGCCTTTGACTATATCACGTCCGGGATTGAGCGGATGGAAGCCCGCGATCTCTCCCAGATAATCCCGGCCCCCGGCGAAAGCGACTACCCCGCGCGTTACGACGCGGTGCGGGTCACGTTCAACCGGCTGATGGGCAGCCTGGCCGGCGTGATCGGCAGCATCCAGGACTCCGCCGAGGGCCTGAACAGCACCGCCGGCGAAATCTCCGACGCCGCGCAGGAGTTGTCGCAGCGCACCGAAACCCAGGCTGCAACGCTGGAGGAAACGGCGGCGGCGGTTGAGGAAATCACCTCCAGCATGCGGTCTTCTTCGGAAGCGACCAAGGAAACCAGCACCGTTGCCGCAACCGCGCAAGCCTGCGCCGAGGACGGCTTTGCAGTGGTCACGGACGCGGTGAGCAAGATGAAGGAAATCGCCGACTCGTCTGACCGGATCTCCCAGATCATCGGCGTGATTGACGATATTTCCTTCCAGACCAACCTGCTGGCGCTGAACGCCGGGGTGGAGGCAGCGCGCGCCGGCGAAGCCGGGCGCGGCTTTGCGGTTGTCGCCTCCGAAGTGCGCGGGCTGGCTCAGCGGGCCGCCGTGTCCGCCAAGGAAATCAAGGAACTGATCAACATCAGCTCAGGCCATGTGGACGAAGGCGTCTCGCTTGTCGACCGGGCCGGCGAAGTGCTGACCCGGATCGTGACCGATGTGAAACGGGTGTCGGAGCTGTCGGCGTCGGTCTCCGCCTCCACAAGCGAGCAGACCACCGGCCTGACGGAGATCAACACCGGTGTTTCGCATCTGGACGGGGTCACCCAGCAGAACGCGGCCATGGTCGAGCAGACGACGGCCGCCACGGTCACCATGCGCCAGGATGCGCAGGCGCTGGCCGATCTGGTCAAATCGTTCAAAGTTGCCCAAACAACCGCCCCGGTTAGGGCGCCCGGCGCGGAGAGAGGCGGCAGCCTGCGCCTGGCCGGCTGACGCGCTGAACCGCCACTGCCACCGGTCGGAAAACAGAAAAAGGCGCCGCGAAGGGCGCCTTTTCCTTTGAATTTCCAGCTGTTAGCAGCTGTAGTACATGCCGAACTCAACCGGGTGCGGGGTGTGCTCGTACTTGTGGACCTCTTCCATCTTCAGCGCGATGTAGCCGTCGATCTGATCCTTGGTGAACACATCGCCCTGCAGCAGGAAGTCGTGGTCGGCGGCCAGCGCGTCAACCGCTTCGCGCAGCGAGCCGCAGACGGTCGGGATGCCTTCCAGCTCCTCGGCCGGCAGGTCGTACAGGTTCTTGTCCATGGCTTCGCCCGGATCGATCTTGTTGCGGATGCCGTCCAGGCCGGCCATCAGCAGCGCGGCAAAGCACAGGTAGGGGTTTGCGCTCGGATCGGGGAAACGGGCCTCGACGCGCTTCGCTTTCGGGCTTTCGGTCCACGGGATCCGGACGCAGCCGGAGCGGTTGCGGGCGGAGTATGCGCGCAGAACCGGGGCCTCGAAGCCCGGGATCAGGCGCTTGTAGGAGTTGGTGCCCGGGTTGGTGAAGGCGTTCAGGGTCTTGGCGTGCTTCAGGATGCCGCCGATGAAATACAGCGCTTCCTGGGACAGGTCGGCGTATTTGTCGCCTGCAAACAGAGGCTTGCCGTCTTTCCAGATCGACATGTTCACGTGCATGCCAGAGCCGTTGTCGCCATAGATCGGCTTCGGCATGAAGGTTGCCGACTTGCCATAGGCGTGCGCCACGTTGTGGATCACATATTTGTACTTCTGGATCTCGTCGGCCTGTTTGGTCAGGCTGTCGAAGATCAGGCCCAGCTCGTGCTGGCAGGACGCGACCTCGTGGTGGTGCTTGTCCACTTTCATGCCCAGACGCTTCATGGTCGAAAGCATTTCGGACCGCAGGTCCTGCGCTTCATCGGTCGGGTTGACCGGGAAGTAGCCGCCCTTCAGGCCCGGGCGGTGGCCCATGTTGCCCATTTCGAACTCGGCGTCGGTGTTCCAGGAGCCGTCGGTTGCGTCAACTTCGTAGGACACCTTGTTGATGGTGTTGGAGTAACGCACGTCGTCAAACAGGAAGAATTCCGCTTCCGGGCCCATATAGGCCACGTCGCCGATGCCGGAGGACTTGAGGTAAGCCTCGGCTTTCTGGGCGGTGCCGCGCGGGTCGCGCTCATAGGCTTCGCCGGTGTCCGGCTCAACGATGGAGCAGTGCAGGCACAGGGTTTTTTCCGCATAGAACGGGTCGATGTAAGCGGAGTTGGTGTCCGCCATCAGTTTCATGTCGGAGTTTTCGATCGACTTCCAGCCGGCGATCGACGAGCCGTCGAACATGAAGCCTTCTTCCAGGAAGTCTTCGTCGACCAGGTCCACGTCCACGGTCACGTGCTGCAGCTTGCCGCGCACATCGGTGAAGCGGATGTCGACATAGGCGACGTCCTCGTCTTTAAGTGTCTTGAGAACTGCGTCTACGCTCATTCCCTCGGTCCTTTTTTGCAGAGATGTAAGGATTTTCGTTGGTGTCTTAGAGTGCGTCCGGGCCGGTCTCGCCGGTACGGATGCGGATCGCTTGCTCGACGGGCGAGACAAAGATCTTGCCGTCGCCGATCTTGTCGGTCTTGGCGGCATCGACGATGGCCTCGATTGCCTGGTCGACCTGATCGTCGTCCAGCACAACCTCGACCTTCACCTTGGGCAGGAAGTCGACCACATATTCGGCACCGCGGTAGAGCTCGGTGTGGCCCTTCTGGCGGCCGAAGCCCTTGACCTCGATCACGGAGAGGCCTTGGACGCCAACGTCCTGCAACGCTTCCTTCACCTCATCCAGTTTAAAAGGCTTGATGATGGCTTCGATCTTTTTCATCGGCTTAGGCTCCTCGCAAGCTTGTTGGGGATGTCATTTCACTTCTAAATGAGGGCAGCAATGCGCGCTTGGGCCGCTGCGGCAATTGCAGGCAGGATTTGATCGTAGCTGCCTAAAAATTAAGCACTGCGCCCGGAAAATGCGCAGAATTGAATCGGGGAAGGGCAAAACATGACCGAACTGCTGACCGCAGCCCAGATGCGGGCGATTGAGCAGACCGCCATCGAGTCCGGGGAAGTCACCGGGCTGGAACTGATGGAACGGGCCGGGCAGGGGGTGGTCGAGGCCATTTTCGAGCAATGGCCGGAACTGGCGGATGAGCGGGGGCCGGCCCCCGCACCCCCGGAGTATTTGGGGAAAGATGAAACGCCGCGCCGGGCGGTGGTCCTGTGCGGGCCTGGCAACAATGGCGGCGACGGCTTTGTGGTGGCGCGGCTCTTGAAAGAGCGCGGCTGGGCGGTGGAGGTGTTCCTTTACGGCGACCCGGACAAGCTGCCGCCAGATGCGAAGGTGAACTATGAGCGGTTGGGGTCAGGCGCAGTGCAGACATGGAGCAAAACCGCTGTTGGCAACGCGGAGGGGCACCTTTTTGTGGACGCAATCTTTGGTGCCGGATTATCACGTGCGCCGGAGAGCGACATTCTTGAACCGCTGACCAAATTGTACACTGAGGGCAGAACTTTTGGCCGGATGGTAGCGGTTGACGCACCTACGGGCCTTTGCATGAACAGCGGACGCGCTCTGTGCCAGGAATATGGTGGTAATTGGAGCTGGCTTACAGTCACCTTTCACAGGCCTCGAATCGGGCATTTCGTAGATGAAGGGCCGGGCTACTGCGGGAACTTGCGAACCATAGATATTGGGTTGGCCGGGTTGAAAAATGGCAATGTGACACAGCCTTGGCTTGGCAATTTCCCAGAATCGAATGGAGGCGGAGGAAAGGACGGTGAGGGTTTAGTTAGGCTTGTTGATGACGTCCGGCAGACAACTTCTCTGCCGAAAAACAGGGAAAACCACAAATACGCCCACGGCCACGCCCTCATCCTCTCCGGCGGTTACGGCAAAACCGGAGCAGCGCGCCTTGCCGCCCGCGGCGCCCTGCGGATCGGGGCGGGGCTGGTTACTGTCGGCTCGCCGCGCTCGGCGATGTTCGAAAACGCTGCCAACCTGACCGCCATCATGCTGCGCCAGATCGACGGCGCGCATGGGCTTGCGGAACTGCTGGAAGACGACCGCCTCAGCGCTCTCTGCCTTGGGCCGGGCATGGGCCGCGGCGCGGACACTCAGGCGATGGTCTTTGCGGCGCTGAAGGAAAAGCGGCCAACCGTTCTGGATGCCGATGCGCTCACCCGGTTTGAGCTGAAGCCGGAGGCGCTGTTCGAGGCCCTTCACGAAAACTGCGTGCTCACCCCGCATGGCGGTGAATTTGCCAGGCTGTTCCCGGACTTGGCTGAAAAACTGAACGCGCCCGCCACCACCGGCCCCGCCTATTCCAAGGTCGACGCCACCCGCGAGGCCGCCAAACGCGCAGGCTGCGTGGTGCTGTTCAAGGGGCCGGATACGGTGATCGCCGCGCCGGACGGGCGCTGTTCCGTGAACTCCGCCCATTACGAGCGGTCCGCGCCTTGGCTGGCCACCGCCGGGTCGGGGGACGTGCTGGCGGGCTTTATCACCGGGCTGCTGGCGCGCGGGTTTTCCCCGATGCAGGCGTCCGAGACCGCCGCCTATATCCATGTCGAATGCGCGCTGGAATTCGGCCCCGGCCTGATTGCCGAGGACCTGCCGGAGCAGATCCCCGCGGTGTTCCGAAAACTGGGGCTTTAAGGATCAGGCCGCCGGGCGCAGGTCCTCTTGCGGCGCGGCGGCCGCGGCCAGCTCCAGACCGCCTGCGTAGATCACATGCGGGCGGGAGAACTCCAGCACCGTCAGATCCATCATCTGCAGGCCGAGGTCGCGGATGAACTCGCCGTCCACCAGCTCATAGGCCGGCACCACCGCCTGCGGCTGGCCGAACATCGCCTTGGCGCGCCAGTCGCGCACCAGAATGCGCTGGTCCCACGGCACGGTGAGGCCGCCTTCGCCCCCGGTATCGCCCAGAGAACCGGCAGCAATGCAGACCGCCTGCAGCATCGCGCGGCGGCTGCGGACGGCCTCGACCCGGGCCATGCCCTGGGTGCGGGTGATCAGGCTGTCGCCTGCCGTGATGTCTTCTGCTGCGCGCTCCCCCTCGCGGGTCAGCACAGCGGTGCCGCGCAAGAGGCTGATGTTCTGGCTGCCCTGAAACAGCCGCCGGGGCTGTGCCTGCCCGCGCATCGCCAATTGCGCGCGCAGGGCCGCATTTCCAAACGGTTTCATGTTGTTGCTCGCTTTGTCTGCCTCAGACTTTTCTGCCAAACTACGGCACAACCGGATTCCAGGCCCAGCCTTATTGCGCAGAAACCCGCTCATCGTTGCGATATTCCGGATGGATTGTTGCTGTTTTGCACAACGGCCGCGGCGGCGCGATTTCCGCTCGCATCCGCCGCCAAGCTTTGCTATTCAGCGCGTCACACGAGGGGCAGACCTTTGTGCCGTGCGGGTGTGGCGGAATTGGTAGACGCACCAGATTTAGGTTCTGGCGCCGCAAGGCGTGGGGGTTCAAGTCCCTTCACCCGCACCAACTTGATTTTAAAAGAAAAACTTGGGTTGTATCACGCGGAATGCGGCGGGTGAACCAGAGCGTTTTACTCTTCGTTTTACACTCTTGGTTCTGTTCTTATTCTGTTTTTGTTCTGTTCCGGCGCAGCTGGGCCGTTTTGGACAGCTGCTTTTGCCTGGCTTGCTGGCGGTACTTTTTGACCATCTCCAGCGACTTGTGGCCGGTCACAGACTGAATTTCTGTGTCGGAACAACCGGCCTCTGCCAGCTCTTTCGCGGCGGTGTAGCGCCAGCCGTGGATAACAAAGTCCTCGGCCTCGATCTTCTTGCGGACCTCGGCCACAAGGCTCTGAGCGCGCCTTTTACTGAGGTGCTGGGTCAGGTTTTTGGCCAGGATGTGTTTCCCAGTGCGCGGCAGGAGCTCAAGGAAGGATTGCAGCCGCTCCGGGCAGAAGATTGAAAGCCGGGCGCCGGTTTTCTCCTGCACAACCTCCATATAGCCGCCCTGGAAGTGCGCCCATTCCATGGCAACCACATCGCCTATGCGCTGTCCGGTGCCTATGCAGAGTTCATAGATCGCGCGCTCAATCGTCAAGCCATGCTGCTCGCAGTAGCGCTCAAATGCCGCCAGCTTTGGTTCCGGCCAGGCTTCATAGCTGCCGCCTTTCAGTTTCTCGACCCCCTGGGCAGGGTTGGCGGTGATCCATTCCAGATCAATCGCGTGACGGGCCAGAATTGAAAGCTGTTCGACCATGGCATTTGCCTTGCGCCATTGGTCTGCATATTTGTCCCGCGCTGCGATAACGTGCTTGCGGCGCAGTTTGGTGAAGTCCTTTGGGCCGTTCTTTTCGCGGAGTAGTTCCAGCGTACGGCGGTACTCGGCTTTGGTGCTTGCTTTCAGTCCTTTGAAGCGCGGTGTCTGGTAGTAGCTGGTAATCAGGGCGTCAAAGGTAGTTTTGAGAGTCCCCTGGTGCCGGCCGGACCTGATGGTCCAATACTCCCGGTCAAATTCTTCGCTGTCTGGATCGTCGGGCAGGCGGATCAGGGTCTTTCCCTTCCGAAAATACCAGTAGTCTTTTCCGCCGCGCGCGATGCGGGCCAAGTAGGGTTTTGAGTTCTTCTTTACCATTCGAAATCTTCGCTCAGCATGGCGCCTGAGCTAATCGCTTCAAGCTGTTTCACGGACCATCGTTCAACCTTGCCACCGATCTTGACCGGCTTGGGCAGGCTGCCCGCTGCCACCAGAGCGCGGAATTCCTTAAGCGGCATATCCAGCATCTTAGCTGCTGTGCTTTCGCGCGCTAGGATTGGGTTTGCTGTGGCCACGAAATTCGCCTCCTGATTTCCGTCAATGCCCCCTCGATCGATGAGGGGGCAGAAAGAGAAACCCGATGGGGTTAGGACGTGCGGCCGAAGTAATAGGGGCGGCCGGTGTTCTCGGCTGTCTGATGGGCCATCGCAGCAAAGGTGGCCTGGCGCATGTATTCGACGCGGTGCCAGCGGAAGCCCAGCATCAGGCCGCTGGCGGTGGGCCGGAAGCGGAACTTGGCGCGGATATCTGTCGGTTCCTCGCCCTGGTAGAGCGGGATGCAGAGGCCGATTTCCGTGGGTACGGTCATGTCGCCTTTGACCTTGGTTTCATCCTCGTAGACAAAGGTGCGGTCGCCGTTTTCCAGCCGGATGCCGCTCTTGAAAGAAACGTCCTGAGTGGCTTCGAGGTCGCGGCAGATTTCCAGCATCACCAAATGATCCGGGTCGCTGATATCCGCAACGTTCTCTTCGATGAACAGGGCGAATGACTCTTGCGAGTGCATTTCGCCTTCCATCTTGTTCCAGCGGTCGTATTCCTCGCTGTTGCGCAGTTTCAGCGTTGCTGTGTGGGATGCGTGCTGGCGCTGCAAGTCGGTGCTGTTGTCATTGTGCCAGTCCAGGTGCGCACGGATCAGCCCGGCGTCATAGTCCGCGATCAGGATTGATCGGCCATCGCTGAACCGGTTGACGTAGTTGGTCAGGGATTCCCGGTCGTCGAGGATAACGGCCTGGCTGATGTGCTCGGGCAGGCGGTTCGGGTCGGAAATATCCTTGAGGTCGAAACCCTCGGGGATGAAAGCGTGCTGCCGTCCGTCAGCGCCGGTGATTATCCGGTCAGCGGTGTGCGGGCGTTTCAGCGCGCTTCCGGCTTGGAAGCTGACGGGCGGTTCGGACCTAACACGCGCGTAGCTATGCACAAGGCGCTGTGCTCCCTGCCGCCAATCTCCCGGCCTCAGATGCCTGAACCTGTTTCGCGGCTGCCGCATTGGTTTCGCCGCTTCCTGGTTCTGGTAGCTCGCTGAGCTGCCGGAGCCTTTCTCCAACTGAAAGGACTGACTTATGAACTTGACCGGAATTCTGCCGGATCTGACGCCGTTGCTGATACAAGCCCTGGCGCTGGTCCTGTCATCGCTGATTGGCGCTGCAGCTCTGACTGTGCGGAAGCACTTTGGCGTCCAGATTGGCAAGGCGCTGCAGGATGATCTGCACCGCGCCCTGATGAGCGGTATCAAGGCTGCACTGGAAGATGGCAGGGAGGCTGCCACGGACGTTCTGATTGATGAGGCGATCAAACACGCCCTCGAATCCGTGCCTGATGCCTTCAGGGCGCTCAACCCCTCGGTGCCCGTCCTGCAGCGCCTGGCGCGCGGTAAGATTGCCGAGGCCGTGCGGCATGCCCGGGAGTAGAGCTTGCGTACAGGCAGAAAGAGAGGGGCCCCGGCGACCGCCGGGGCCTTCTTTTTTTAGGGCATTTGTTGGATCAGCTGCCGCGATAGTGTGTATTCAGTTCATAAGCACGGCCGGGGTGTGCGCCCGCATCGCCTTGGCCATGTGGTCCATGGTGGAAATGAGGCTGCCGCAGCTATCGACTGGGCTTCGAGCAGCGCAGGCGCGCTGCGTCAAAATGATACGGTTAAGAGCCGGTGTCGCAGCATGAAGGTGCCCATCATCGCCGTAACGTCTGTATTCGATCATTCCGGCGTCCGGGGCAAGTGACCGAAACCAAGGCGAAACGCGGTGCAATTGGTCCATAGTAAAGCCCGGTAATGATCGATCGCTGACCCGGGAAGCCATATCATCAAAAGTTCAAACACTTTGTGTTCAGCCTGACCCGTAACGGCACACTCCTAGAGATTGTGCGTCACCGTCGGTAAGATGATCGCAACAAGCCGTAGTCCATGACGGCAGTTTGTTGCCGTCTTGTGCATCCCTTTTGTTTGCCTTGTTTCTCCAAAAGACACATTCTTTATAAGCCTTTTTACGCTTCGGAGCAGCACAAGAGGAAGCGCAGGCGCAGACCAACTCTGCTGCGGCAACGGTCAAGTGATCGCAGCAATTTGCTACATAAAAATCGTTGTTTTCCGGGCCTAGAAGACACTGCTTATAAAACTCTGCACGCTCTTCGTCTGTGTGTTCCTGTGAGTAAACCGGAAGGCTGGGCGCAGACAGAACCAACGACACCAAAAGCGCTACGTGAATTTTCATCACTATTCCTCCTGTTGTAATCGAAATACTGAGTAGACGCCCAAGTATACCACAAAAACTCGGCGGTTTCTGCACGACTATCGCCAGTGCTGACAGACACCCTCAGCGATCAGTACCGAACCCACATCGCGACCGTCCGACGTCCTGCAAGTTCCGACGTGACGGTCGTAGGACTTCCGGCCGCTTAGGCTGCAGTGCATATTTCCAGCCCGTGACAATTCACTCATCGTCGGAGATAAAGAAGCCTATGCAAACGCAGTGCGGTCTGAAACGGCAGCAAACAGAAGACAATCGGGGATAGGTAGGAATGGCTGTGACCTGCCCCCCGCTGGTC
>NZ_DGNN01000015.1:0-22332 GCF_002388965.1 Leisingera sp. UBA4491
ATTTCGCGGGGGGCAGGTCACCAGGTCGGTGCGGTAGAGCATTGATGTTACACTAACAGCGAGTGGCTATTTTCCAGTCTCGACAGCAAGGGTGCAGAAATTACCCCGGCCGTCGCCGGGGCCAATATCCTTTCAACCGCTTTACATCCTACTCGCGAGCATGCCGCACGGCCTCGGCGATCTTGCCACGCGCCAGGCGCTGCAGGACGGGCGCCGAGGGGCTAAGCGCCCTGAAGGCATCAGGCACGATTGAGTTCCTTGTCGTACGTATGGGCTAAAGTCTCAGCTAGCAGGCCATAGCGCTGCCTCAATCGGCGGTATCGTGCTTGCCGTAGTGGTCATCATCGCACTATGTGGGCGGCCGTTTGATCTGACCTCTCAAATCTCCCGAGCCAGCCGAACACAGCGGCAACCTTACTTTTTGAACTACACCCTTCAAAAGTAAGATCAAAGGTAAGATTGCGGACGGTGTTACTTTTAGTGTGATCCGCTGCAATCCGAAGGTAATGCGGGTCGAGGGCACGTAATCAATCAATCAGTAATCATTTCACTCCCTATTAGGGTTCAAGTCCCTTCACCCGCACCATTTTTCAGCGAAGTCAATCATGCGGGCGCAAGGCCCGGCTGCGGCGGCTGGCCGGCTTGCCCAGACGGCGGGATAGGTTTTCCTCTTTCGCCGCGCCTGTGCTATACTTCGCCCCGGCAGGACGCTGACAGCGGCCGGTCAAATGTTCATCAGTGCATTGTTGATAAGGGGGATGGCCGTGAAACGTCTTCTGAAAACAACCACCGCGGCGGGGGCTGCACTATGCGTCCTGGCGCAGCCGGGCCTGGCTGAGCTGAAATACGAAAACAAGTCCGGCGGCTATGTCGAAATCTATGGCCAGCTCAACCCCGCCATCATCTCTGTCGACGATGGCGAACAGACCGAAACCAACCTGCTCGACAATGACCTGTCCCGCTCCCGGATCGGCCTGCGGCTGATGCAGCCGTTCGGGGCCAACACCTTCGGCTTCCGGTTCGAGGCCGGTCTGGGCTTCCCGAACTCGACCGAGGTGAACCAGCTCGGCTCCGACTACAGCGGCTGGACCCGGGCGGACCTGCGCCACGTGGACTTCTGGCTGGAAGGTGGCTGGGGTAAGCTGTCGGCCGGGCAGGGCAGCATGTTGGCGGACGGCGCGGCTGAGACGGATCTGTCTTATGTCGGCACCGCGCTCTACTCCTTCAAGGTCGACTCCAATGCTGGGTTCCTGATCCGCGACACAGTGGGGGCGCTCAGCGGGCCGGTCCTGGCGGATGCGTTTGACAATCTCGACGGGTCCAGACGCGGCCGCATCCGTTACGACACGCCGGATTTCAATGGCTTTTCCGCAGGCCTGGCCTGGGGGCAGAACGTCCTCTCTTCATCCGATGAAGCCGACTACTATGATATCGGCGTGTTCTACGGGCAGGAGTTCGGTCCCACCAATTTCGCCGCATCCCTGGCTTATCAGGTGCGCGAAGACGACGGCGATGAGCGGTCCGACGTGATCGGCTCTGCCTCGGTGCTGCTGGACAACGGGATCAGCTTCACCGTTGCGGGCGGCACCCGCGACAATGACGCGGCGGGCGCCAGTGACCCCAGCTATTACTACGCCAAGATCGGCTATGAAAACGAATGGCTGCCCTGGGGCAAGACCGGTCTTGGGGTGCATTACTATGAAGGCGAGGACTTCAATGTGAACGGCTCCAGCTCCAAGGGCTGGGGTGTCGGTGCGGTTCAGAAGGTTGAGAATTTCAATACCGACATATACCTGACTTACCAGGAGTATGATTATGAGGATGCCGCGGCGTCTTACCAGGATGTCTCGACCTGGGTTCTGGGCGCGCGCTGGAAGTTCTGACCTGCAGAGCAAGCTTCGAAACGGAAAAAACGCTCCGGGAACCCGGGGCGTTTTGCAATGGGGGCTGCCCTGAACCCCTGCGGCGGCGGGACCGGCTGGCTGCCGGCTCAGAGTTGCGCAGAAAGCATAGCCGCTTTGCGCCAGGCGGGGCGCCAACGTAACCGTCTTCACATCTCCCGGTTCATGCCAGCGCTACGGTGCAGGTGATTTTTTGCCACGAGCAGATTTTCACACATGCCGCAGCGGTCATCTGACCCGGAATTCATGCCACGCGCGCAGAGGCTCCCTCGGCTGCTGCGCTGGCCTGTGCCGGACAGCGGCCGTAAGCGGCGGAACAGGAGACAGAATATGAAAACCAAGATTGCAGCCCGCGCCGGCGCAGCCTCCCTCGCAGCTGCACTTGCCGCACCGGCATTTGCAGGTCCCACCTATACCAATGACACCGGCGGCAGCTTCCGCTGGTACGGCCAGTTCAACCCCGTCTACCAGTCCTTTGACGACGGCGGGCAGGACTTCAACCGGCTGACCGACAACGCGGCCTCCAACTCGCGCATCGGCTTCTGGCTGGAGCAGGCCTATGGCGAAAACACCCTGCGGTTCAACTTCGAGACCGCCTTCGGCCTCCGCTCGTCGGACGGGGTCAGCCAGCTTTCGACCGGCGACAACATCAGCTGGGACCGCACCAATATCCGCCACGTCGACTTCCAGTTCGACACAGCGCGCTATGGCCGGTTCTCGGCCGGTCAGGGCTCGATGGCAACCGACGGCATCACCGGCGCGGACTTCTCCGGCACCGGCCTCGGCGCCTCGAACGCGGTGGCTGACTCCGCAGGCGGCTATGCCTTCCGCACCGGCGCCGGCGCACTCAGCTCCGTGGAAATCGGCGATGTCTTCACTGACTTCGACGGCAGCCGCCTGGGCCGCGTCCGCTATGACTCGCCGGAGCTGGCGGGGTTCACCTTCTCGACCTCCTGGGGCACCGATGTCCTGAAGGATGCCAACGACCGCGAAAGCTATGACGTGGCGGTGCGGTGGGCCAATGACGACGCCGCGGGCTTTGCCATCGACACCGGCATCGGCGCCTCCTGGACCGAGGAAACCGGCAAGGCCGACGCCCGCGACATCTCCGGCTCCTTTGCGGTTCTGCACAAGGCCACCGGCCTGTCGCTGAACCTCGCCGCGGGCGAGCGCGACATCGCGGGCACCTATGCCTATGCCAAGCTGGGCTATTCGGCGGACCTGATCGCGGCCGGGTCGACCTCCTTCTCGGTCGACTATTATGACGGCTCCGACATGGTCACTGCCGGCGACAGCGCCGAGTCCTGGGGCGTGGCCGCGGTTCAGAAGATCGACGCCTATAATGTCGAAACCTACCTGGCCTACCGCGACTATTCCTATGCCGACACCGGCCCCGCAACCTACCAGGACGCAAACGTCATCCTGGCCGGCGCCCGCTGGAAGTTCTGAACCGCACCTTCCCCGGTTTCAGAACGGCAGACACGCCCCCATTGCGGGGCGTGTTTTTCGTTACGGCACCCCGGAAATGCGCGGGATTGATCAGGAAAGGGGCAATCCCCCTTGCGCCGCCGCGCCGGGGGAAATAGAAGACCGCAAATTGTCTGGGGGCACCTCGCACAGGGGCCCCGAATCTCTATGGGGAATAGGATGCAGGTCACCGAGACGCTGAACGAAGGTCTGAAACGCGGCTACGCCATCACCGTCACCGCCGCCGAGCTGGACGAGAAGGTCAACGAAAAGCTGGTCGAAGCTCAGCCGGAAATCGAAATGAAGGGTTTCCGCAAGGGCAAGGTGCCGATGGCGCTGCTGAAAAAGCAGTTCGGCCAGCGCCTGATGGGCGAAGCGATGCAGGAATCCATCGACGGCGCCATGAACAAGCATTTCGAGGACAGCGGCGACCGTCCGGCGCTGCAGCCCGAAGTCAAGATGACCAACGAAGACTGGAAAGAAGGCGACGACGTCAACGTCGAGATGTCCTACGAGGCACTGCCGGAAATCCCCGAGGTCGACTTCTCCGGCGTTGAGCTGGAAAAGCTGGTTGTGAAGGCTGAAGACGAAGCCGTCAGCGAAGCGCTGGCCAACCTGGCCGAAACCGCCAAGGAATTCGAAGCCCGCGAAGAGGGCGCAGCAGCCGAAGACGGCGACCAGGTCGTGATCGACTTCGTCGGCAAGATCGACGGCGAAGCCTTCGAGGGCGGCGCAGGCGACGACTACCCGCTGGTGCTGGGCTCCAACTCCTTCATCCCCGGCTTCGAAGAGCAGCTGGTCGGCACCAAAGCCGGTGAAGAAAAAGATGTGACCGTGTCCTTCCCCGAGGAATACGGCGCAGAGCACCTGGCTGGCAAAGAGGCCGTGTTCACCTGCACCGTGAAAGAGGTGAAGGCTCCGAAAGCGGCTGAGATCAACGACGAGCTGGCCAAGAAATTCGGCTCTGACGACCTGGACGCGCTCAAGGGCCAGATCGCTGAGCGCCTGGAAGCCGAATACGCCGGTGCCGCCCGCGCGGTGCTGAAGCGCGCGCTGCTGGACAAGCTGGATGCGCTGGTCTCCTTCGACCTGCCGCCGTCGCTGGTCGACGCCGAAGCCAAGCAGATCGCGCATCAGCTGTGGCACGAGGACAACCCAGAAGTGCACGATCACAACCACGGTGAGATCGAGCCGACCGAAGAGCACGTCAAGCTGGCAGAGCGCCGCGTGCGTCTGGGCCTGCTGCTGGCCGAGCTGGGCCAGAAAGCCGAGGTCGAAGTGACCGACGCCGAGATGACCCAGGCGATCATGAGCCAGGCCCGCCAGTACCCGGGCCAGGAGCGTCAGTTCTTCGAATTCATCCAGCAGAACGCCCAGATGCAGCAGCAGCTGCGCGCGCCGATCTTCGAAGACAAGGTTGTCGACCACATCGTCGGCCAGGCCAAAGTCGAGGAGAAAGAAGTCTCCAAAGACGAGCTGGAAAAGGCGGTTGAGGCGCTGGAAGAGGAGTAATTCTCTCCTTCCTGCAAGATCACGGAAAGGCCGCCCCCGGGGCGGCCTTTTTCCTGCGCGGCCCGGTCACAGAACCGCCCGCTCCTGCAGCCACAGCAGCGACGGGTAGGCCGCCAGCCAGATCCAGAAGAACCGGTTCAGCCCGAACAGGCAGGCATTGGCAAGGTGGAACAGCGCCGCGGTGAACAGCGCCAGCACCAGCGCCTCGCGGCTGAACAGCGCCAGCGGAAACAGCACCTCGAACAGCATCACCGCCCAGCCCATCGCCCACAGCAGCCGCGGGCGGTCCGCCAGGCGGCGCAATCCTTCGCTGACCGGATAGGCCGAGAAGCGGAACACATCCTGCAGCGCCCGCCCGGACCGCCATTCGGGGTTCACGATCTTCACCTGGCCGGAGATGAAGTAGCAGATCACCAGCTGCCCGGCGAGATAGGCAAAGACGTATTCCTGCCATTGCTCCGACGGCAGCCAGCGGGCCGCGGTCAGGCAGCAGAGGATCAAGAGGCTCATCTTGTCGCTGCCGCCATTGTAGGGGCCTTGAAACCGCTGCAGCAGCAAAAGCCCCACGATCACCAGTCCCAGCAGGACCCAGGGCGTGGCGATCCCGAACAGCAGCAGCCCGGTCAGCAGCAGGCGGGGGCCGTGCAGGATCTGCTCATCCCGGAAGCCTGCCATATGCTCGGCGCTTTGCTGCAGAAAGGCGAGCGCCAGCAGCACCTCGGTTGCGCGCAGGGCCAGCTCCAGGCTCATGCGGCGGCCCGTGCGGCCCGTGCCGATTGAGCGGAGAGGGCGGCCATCAGATACGGCTCGGACTGATAGGTGACGGCTTTGATCAGTTGGCCGTCCTCCGCCCGGTCCAGAAAAACCAGGCGGAACTGCAGGTACGGCTGCAGCGCGCCGGGAGGCTGCCCGCGCCGCAGATCGGCCGCGATCCGGCGCAGGATTTCCTGGCGGCTGTGTTCGGTCGGCGCCAGCGTCAGCCGCTCGGCGCAACTGACCAGAAACAGGCTTTCGTTCCAGCGCGCATTCCACAGCATCCGCCCGGCCACGGCCTGCGGGCTGAGCCGCTGCGGGCGCGGCCGGAATTCCTGCCAGGGCGCGAGCGCAGCGGACGGACTGGCCAGCAGGCGCCATTCCACCCGAGGCGACGGGTCCACCGACTTGAAGAAGCGCCAGGACGGCATCAGCGCAGGCAGCAGCAGTTTGAACAGGGTCAGCATGGCGCCAGTAAAGCGGGCGCCGGTTAGAATTTTGCTAAAGCCCCGCCAGATGCGCAGCGCGGCACTCCCGCCCGTCCTTGGCGCTTTCCTGCGGAAAGCCCGGCGTCCCGTTGGGCCGGGCAGCGCCCCCTTGGGGCGCTGCGGATGCGGATCCGGCGGGTGTCAGCCTCCAGGCCGCAGGCCGGTTTCCACCAGCATGCCGCGGCGCTTGGCCTCGTAATAATAACCGCGCGAGTAATGCTTTACCGCCATGTCCTGGCTGCCGTCAGCCAGAAGCCAGGCGCCGCGCAGGTACTTTACGGAAAATTGCAGGTTGGTGTCGGCATCCAGCAGTTCCTGAGGCTCGCCTTTGAAGCCCATCGACCGCGCTGTCGCGGGAAGGATCTGCAGCAGCCCGTAGTAGGGGCGGTTCACCGCCTTGGGCCTGTGGGTGCTTTCGCGGACCGCCAGCCTGTGCACAAGGCTGCGCGGCACCTCGTAGTGATCTGCCCAATAGTTGATCTTCTGGCGCAGATCCGGGGTTTCATTGGGGTAGAGCGGCGGGGCGGCTCTGGACACCTCCGGCGGGGAGGCGGTGCTGGCGCAGGCAGACAGCACTGCAGCCGCAAAAAACAAGATCAAAGGGGTCCGGCGCGTCATGCGGCCTCCGAAAGCGGTTTCTCACGCCGGGCAGATTACCCGCCTCGGCGCGCGCTGCAATCCTGCCCGTGCCACCGGGGCCGCCAGCGGCGGGGAACCGCCAAACCGGCAGGGGGATTCCGCCTGAGCGGGGCTGTTCTGAGAGGGGCAGGCGGGTTCTTCAAAGTTTAAACATTAGACATTTGTTAAATATGCCCACCCACTACATATTGGGGATGCGCATTGAGGCAACACGACCCTCAGGCAGATCGCCCCTCACGCCTGTGGGGCATCTGACCAAATCGGGCAGACGGGGCCGCGGCTGTTTCCCAATTTTCCGCGGTCCCAACAACCCCCTGGCCGGGCGCCGGCCAGACTGTCTTTCAGAGCTGGAATTCGGGGCACGTCCGGGGCGCAGCACGGCGCGCGGACGGCTGCGCCGGGCGCCTCCGGCAGCGGGGCTTTCGGCGGAGTCTGGCCAGGCATAAAATTGACGTTGCACAGCCTGTCCCGCGGGCGCTGCCCGCCGTTTCAGCCCGCCATATCAGCCCGCCATATCAGCCAGCCGTGTCAGCCAGCCGTGCGGCCTGGCTTGTCCGGCGTCCCGAACAGGCTGCGGTCCGGTGCAATCAGGCCCTTGGGCACGATATCGGCAATCGCTTCGGTTCTGAAGTCCGGCCGGTCGAACCGGTGGCCGCGCAACAGCCGAAACAGCAGCCGCCGGCGCAGCGCCAGTTCCTCACGCTCCAGTTCGTTATCCAAGGCAAACCCCTCCCTTCTGCTCCCGCTGCCATGCTGGCAAGGAACGGCAAACGGAAGGTTTATGGCGGACGCGCATGTTCTTAAAACTTAGGCCGGCTTTTAGCGTTGGCCGCCGCAAACTGAAAAAGGCCGCCCAAAAGGCGGCCTTTCCCATGTCTCAGCTGACCCGAAGGGATCAGTTGGTTTCCTCGTCGCCAGCGGCTTCGATTGCCGGGCCTTCGTCGTCGTCGGAGGCTGCGGAGCCGATATCGTCGAACAGCTCGGAGATCTCGAATTCAGCAGCGGCTTCCTCTTCGGCGGCCAGCTCCTGGATCGATTTGCCCGATGCCTGCAGTTCGGCTTCTTCTGCCGAACGCGCAACGTTCAGTTTGATGGTGGCTTCGACTTCCGGGTGCAGCTTGACGGAGACCGAGTGCAGGCCGAGGTCCTTGATCGGAGCGATCAGGGCGACCTGTTTCTTGTCGACCGAGAAACCGGCTTCGGTTGCAGCTTCAGCCGCGTCGCGCGGGGTGACGGAGCCGTACAGCGCGCCCGCGTCCGATGCGGAGCGAATCACAATGAACTGCTGGCCGTCCAGCTTCGCAGCCAGAGCCTCGGCTTCTTTCTTGGTCTCCAGGTTGCGCGCTTCCAGCTGCGCTTTCTGGGCTTCGAAAGAAGCGATGTTGGCCTCGGAGGCGGTTTTTGCCTTGCCCTGCGGCAGCAGGAAGTTCCGGGCGAAGCCGGGCTTCACGTCAACGACGTCGCCCATCTGGCCCAGTTTTGCAACGCGCTCAAGAAGGATAACTTGCATCTGCTTATCTCCTTACTTCACGGCGTAGGGCAGCAGGGCGAGGAAGCGGGCGCGCTTGATAGCACGGGCCAGCTCACGCTGCTTCTTGGCCGAAACGGCGGTGATGCGCGAAGGAACGATCTTGCCGCGCTCAGAGATGTAGCGCTGCAGCAGACGGGTGTCCTTGTAGTCGATCTTCGGCGCGTTGTCGCCCGAGAACGGGCAAACCTTGCGGCGGCGGAAAAACGGTTTGGCTGCCATGATTTAGCGTCCTTTTCTCAAGCGTTGATCAGCGGCGCTCACGGCGTTCGCCGCGTTCGTCGCGCTTCTGCATCTGGACCGAAGGGCCCTCGGCGTGCTCGTCGACCTTGATGGTCAGGACGCGCATCACGTCATCATGCAGACGCATCAGGCGCTCCATTTCCTGCACGGCAGACGCGGGCGCGTCGGTGCGCAGGAAGGCATAGTGGCCCTTGCGGTTCTTGTTGATCTTGTAGGCCATGGTCTTGACGCCCCAGTACTCCTGGTCGACCAGCTTGCCGCCGTTGTCGGACAGAACAGCACCGAAGTGTTCGATGAGGCCTTCTGCTTGCGAGTTGGACAGGTCCTGACGCGCAATCATGACATGCTCATAGAGTGGCATGCGAACTCCTGTTTGTGTCTAGGCGCATTTCATAGACCGGGCATCACATGCTTCCACTGCCTGGTCACGAGAGGCTGCGCGGATCGAAAGTGTCGCGGAAGCAGGGCCTCCTATACAGGCTGAGGCGCAAAGAGCAAGGCAAAAACCGGCGCGGTCCAGGGGCCGCAGCGGGCCGCCGCTGCAAAACCGCAGGCACGCCCCATTGCTGCCCCAATGCCGGGCCGGAATGTTTAACGAAATCTTAACGCAAACGGCGCGCCTGAACGCAAGAGCGGTTCCGCGCGGGCAGGGCAGCTTTGGAAAGGGCAGTCAGATGGCAGTAACAGATCATACCCCGGCGATGGCCTCCGGCGCCGCGGCGTTTGGTGCTGCGGCCAGGGCGATGCCGCTCAGCCTGCGGCTGGAGGTAAACTGGAACCTGCGGCTGATCCTGCTGCGGCTGCTGGGGGCGGCGATGATCCTTGGCTCCACTGGGCTGTGGCTGGTGCCCGGGGCCGGCGCCGATCCGGAGATGAACCTGATCCGGATGGGGGTGTCGGTGGCCTTCCTGCTGGCCGGGCTGGTGCTGATGACCGCGCAGGGGCCCGGCCGCCGGTCCGAGGCCTGTTTCGATCCGGTCCGCCGCGAGCTGCGCCTGCTGCAGCGGGACGGGCAGGGCCGCCCGGCCACGGTGCTGCGCCGCAGCTACGAAAGCCTCGGCGCGGTCCGGCTGACCGCCGCATCGGTGCAGTTGTACGAGGCCGGCGGCACCCTGCTGATCGAGCTGCCGCTCCAGTCTTCCGCGATGCGCAGCCAGCTGCGCGACCAGTTCAGCGGCGCGGTGCGGATCCTGACCTGAGCGCCCATCACTTTTGCGCGAGACAGGCCCGGCTGCACAACAGCCGGGTTTTGTGTTCGCCCGCTCACAGATACTGTTGGTTTTTGCCGGCTTCCTTTTCGGGAGCCATTCGCCGCATCTGTTGCACAAGATTAATTCAGACGGAGCCTTTCCCATGAAGAAGACCCTGCTTGCCGCCGCCCTGGCCGCTGCCGCTGCAACCGGCGTTGCCGCCGCCCCCGAGAAATACGTTCTGGATCCCGGCCACAGCCAGATCCTGTTCGACTACAACCACCTGGGTTATTCGACCACCTACGGGCTGTTCGCCGGTTTTGAGGGCGAGATCATGTTCGATCAGGAAGACCCGGCCAACTCCTCCGTCTCCGTTTCCATGCCGCTCAGCAGCATGTTCACCGGCTGGCAGGCGCGCTTCGATCACTTCATGACCAAGGATTTCTTCGACGCCACCGAAGATGAAACCATCAGCTTCACCTCCACCGGCATCGAAGTGACCGGCGAGGAAACCGCCAAGATCACCGGCGATCTGACCCTGAACGGCGTGACCAAATCCGTGGTGCTGGATGCCAAGCTGAACCAGAAAGGCGAGCATCCGATGGCCAAGAAGCCTTGGGCCGGCTTCGACGCCACCACCCAGGTCCTGCGCTCCGACTACAACCTCGGCCAGTTCGCCCCCTTCGTGAGCGACGAGGTCAACATCAAGATCTCGGTCGAGGCGATGAAGGCCGACAGCTGACCCGGCAAAGGTCTCCGCGAAATTGCAGCCGCCGGCTCCCTTGGGGCCGGCGGTTTTCCTTTGGCCGCCTGCTCCCGCCTCCCCAAACCGTGACCTAAGTTCACTGGCGTTTCCGCCTCCGAAGGCGCACACTTATGCTGGCCCCTCCGGCCACTTCGGAAAGGAGGCACCCATGTCCCGCTTAGGCTTTCTCGCTTCAGCCGGTGCGGCATTGGCCCTCGCAGCCAGCCTGGCGTTTACCGCGCCCGCCGCCGCCCATGATTCAGGCCGCGACGCGGCCCGCGCCCTTGCCGGGCTGATTGCCCTCGGCGTCATTGTCCACAGCCTGGATAAAGACCGGGACCGCCACCGCGGCCGCGCCTATTACCACCAGCCGAAAAAACATTACGGCTACTACGGCCCACGGCGCCACTACGCCGGACGCGACCGGCACCATTACCGCCGCCACGGCGGCCACCGGCACCACAGCCGCCATGGCGGCTACTACTGGCACAGGCACTGAAGCCGCGGCCAGGCGCCAGGACGAGCGCCGCCGCACAAGGCATGATCCTGCAGGCAGAAAAAGCCCCGGCACGCTTGCCGGGGCTTTCAAGGATTAGAAGGGCTGGCGGAAGCCGCCCCCCCGACGCCGGTTATTCCGCCCGCTTGGCTTCCAGCTCCACCGCCACATCAACGGCAAACCCCAGCGAGCTTTCGTCCGGCAGGCTTTTGCCGATGCCGAAATCCAGCCGGTTCAGGGTCAGCCCGCCGGTCATCTTCGCGCTGTCCCCCTCCAGCGCCAGATCGAATGGCAGGGTGACCGGCACTGTCTGATCCTTGATCGTCAGCGTTCCCGTTGCCTGATAGCCCTCCGCCAGCTTCTCGATCTCCGCCTTGAACAGGGCCGCGGGGAAAGCGGCGCTGTCGAAATAATCCGCGCCCATGGCCTGCTGTGTTACCGTGCCCAGCTGCAGCGACGGGATGGCGACAGTCACCTCCACATCCCCGGCCGGACCCGGCGCCGCCGGCTCCTCGAAGTTGATCACGGCGGACCATTCGCCAAAGCTGCCGGCGACCGCGCCGCCCATCTGGGTCACGGTAATCCCCAGGGTGCCCGATTGCACAACCCAGCCGCTTTCCGCCCCGGCGTCCGGGTCCGCGGCCACGACGGGGGCGGCGGTGCCGGTTTCAACCGCCTGCTTGCCGCCAAAAAGGCCCAGCGCCGCGCCGCCGCCCAGCACGCCGCCCCAGACCAGCAGCGCCGCCAGCAGCGGCAGCAGGCTGTGGCTCTGGGCGGGCGGCTGCGGCAGGCTGGCGTGGCCCGGCAGCATCCGCCGCAGGGTGGCGTCGCGGTCGATCACATGATGCTTCAGCGCGCCGGCAATATGCAGGCCCAGCGCGCCCGCCAGGGTCCAGACCAGCACCCAGTGCACACCGCCAAAGACCCCCGCCACCGCGTCGGACTTCGGCACAAACGGCAGGCTCTGCCCGAACGGCCACCAGATCGGCGCAAAGCCGGTGGTGGCGGCGTGATGGATCCAGCCGCTCAGCGGCACCGCCACCAGCGAGCCGTAGAGCAGCCAATGCACCATCTCCGCCGCCAGCGCCTCCGCCTTGCGGTCCGGGTGCAGCAGGCCGGGTTTCGGCTGGCTCAGCGCCCAGAGGATGCGCAGAAGCGCGGTAAAGAACACCGCCACGCCGATGGTCTTGTGCAGCGAGAACAACAGCGTGGCGCGCTCGATCACCGCCTGGCTGCCATCAAACCCCGGGCTTTGTATCTGATGCGCCAGCTCATTGGCGAAATACCCCAGCGGAAAGGCGGAGAAGATCAGCAGCGCGGTCAGCCAGTGAAAGGTCTTGGCAACGCTGCCATAGCTTTGGAAGGTGTTTTGGCCGGGCATGGCGCTTCGGGTCCTTTTCAAGTCGCGGTCTGCCCTCAAGGTAGCAACACCGCCGCCCCGCGCAACATCCGCGCCCCCTACATCCGTGCACAGGCGCGGTGCGCAGGCTGCAGCTTTGCTTGTGCGTTGCGTCAAGGGCCGTTACATCAGGCCAAACGCTAAAACAGACGAGGTCTTCAATGACGATCGCATTCGTGTTCCCCGGCCAGGGCGCCCAGACCATCGGTATGGGCAAGGCGCTTGCCGATGCCTATCCGGCAGCCAAGGCCATCTTTGACGAGGTCGATGAGGCGCTGGGGGAAAGCCTGAGCCAACTGATCTGGGCGGGCGATATCGAAACCCTGACCCTGACCCAGAACGCCCAGCCGGCGCTGATGGCCACCTCGATGGCTGCCATGCGGGCGCTGGAGGCCGAAGGCGTGACGATTGACAAAGCCGCCTTTGTGGCCGGGCATTCTCTGGGCGAATACTCGGCGCTGGCGGCCGCCGGTGCGGTCTCGGTGACCGACACCGCCCGCCTGCTGCGCACCCGCGGCCAGGCCATGCAAAGCGCCGTGCCGGTGGGCGAGGGCGCGATGGCCGCGATCCTGGGCCTCGACCTTGACGCCGTGCGCGCTGTGGCCGAGGAAGCTGCGCAGGGCGAGGTCTGCCAGGCCGCCAACGACAACGACCCCACCCAAGTGGTGGTCTCCGGTGCCAAAGCCGCAGTCGAGCGTGCGGCGGAAATTGCCAAGGAGAAGGGCGCCAAGCGCGCGGTGATGCTGCCGGTGTCCGCCCCCTTCCACTGCGCCCTGATGCAGCCTGCTGCCGATGCCATGGCCGAGGCGCTGGCGGGTGTCGAAATCAAATCCCCCGCGGTGCCGCTGATTGCCAACGTGCGCGCCGACGCCGTCACCAGCCCGGACGAAATCCGTGCACTGCTGGTGGAGCAGGTGACCGGCTCCGTGCGCTGGCGCGAAAGCGTGCAGGCGATGGCCGCCAAGGGCGTCACCGAATTCTGGGAGATCGGCGCGGGCAAGGCGCTGTCGGGCATGATCCGCAAAATCGACCGCAATCTGTCCTGCCGCCAGGTCGGCACCCCCGAGGACGCCAAGGCCGCGGCTGAAGCATAAAGAGATTTTCCGGCGCCCGCCCCGCGCGGCCCGGATCCGAAAGTGAAGGAAACGACATGTTTGATCTGACTGGCAAGAATGCCCTCGTCACCGGCGCCTCCGGCGGCATCGGCGGCGACATCGCCCGCGCGCTGCA
This sequence comes from Leisingera sp. UBA4491, assembly GCF_002388965.1. Classification (NCBI taxonomy): domain Bacteria; kingdom Pseudomonadati; phylum Pseudomonadota; class Alphaproteobacteria; order Rhodobacterales; family Roseobacteraceae; genus Leisingera; species Leisingera sp. UBA4491. Next base: position 13,592 of record NZ_DGNN01000015.1, read on the forward strand.
CGCGGCAGGCGCCACTGTGGCGCTGTCGGGCACCCGCGAGGAGCCGCTCAAGGCGCTGGCCGAGGAGCTGGGCGAGCGCGTCCATGTGCTGCCCTGCAACCTCTCCGACGCCGAAGCAGTCGAGGCGCTGCCGAAGCAGGCGGCCGAGGCGATGGGCTCCGTCGACATCCTGGTCAACAACGCTGGCATCACCCGCGACAACCTGTTCATGCGGATGAAGGACGAGGAATGGGACTCCGTCCTGAACGTGAACCTCACCTCCACCATGCGGCTGTGCCGCGGCGTGCTGCGCGGCATGATGAAGGCGCGCTGGGGCCGTATCATCAACATCTCCTCGGTGGTGGGCGCCACCGGCAACCCGGGCCAGGGCAACTATGCCGCCTCCAAGGCCGGCATGGTCGGCATGTCCAAATCGCTGGCTTATGAGGTCGCCAACCGCGGCATCACCGTCAACGCGGTGGCGCCGGGCTTCATCGCCACCGCGATGACCGACAAGCTCAACGACAGCCAGAAGGATGCGATTCTGAGCCAGATCCCGGCCGGCCGCATGGGGGAATCGAAGGAAATCGCCTCCGCGGTTCTGTATCTGGCCAGCCAGGAAGCCGGCTATGTCACCGGCACAACGCTGCATGTGAATGGCGGCATGGCGATGATCTGAGCGGGTGCAGTGCCGGGCCCTGCAGCCGGACTGCAGGGCTTTTTCCCGCCTGTTTTGCCCCGCGTCCGGCCGCGGCGGCCCGGCACCCCGGCCCGCCGCCGCCGTCAAGCGGTTGAAAAGAGGCGGAATTGCAAAAAACTCCGCAAACCGGCTTGCAACCACTTGATTGCGGGGCCATCTGCACGGCTTGATACCCGCAGGGTGCGGGCCGCAGCACAGTTTGTTACCAAGCGAAACCGTTTGCCTTGGCCGCGGTCTATGCTATAGGCGGCCCATATCCGCAGGTATTTCCTAAGGGAAACGCCGCACTGTCCCCGTCCCGCGGGGATCACACCGCCCGCTCCGGGCAATAACCACGCCGCCCGCACGGGCAAGGGCAGAACCGGGCAGAGTGCCCTGAAATACGAGGAAGAGACATGAGCGACGTCGCAGATCGCGTTAAAAAGATCGTTGTTGAGCACCTGGGTGTTGAAGAGGACAAGGTCACCGAAAACGCCTCCTTCATCGACGATCTGGGCGCAGACAGCCTGGACACCGTGGAACTGGTGATGGCGTTTGAAGAAGAGTTCGGCATCGAGATCCCGGACGACGCAGCCGAAACCATCCAAACCTTCGGCGACGCGGTCAAGTTCATCTCCGAAGCGTCCTGATAGACGCGTCCGGATGACCGGATTAAAAACGGCGCTCTCCCCTGCGGAGGGCGCCGTTTTCTTTTGCCCGCCTGGGACCGCGGCGGCGGCGGCCGAATCTGCGCCTGCGGCGATCCGGCCTGGTGCTTGTTTGCGCTACCAGCCGGCCCGGCGCGGGTGCCGCAATTGTTCCACAATGGGTCAGGATACGGCGTATCGCAGGGGGCGATCCGTGCTAATATTTCCGCGACAGGCAGAGCACAGAGGAGACTGGCACTATGATGATATACCCCACGATGGAGATTCAGAACGGCCGCTGCGTGAGCCTCGAAAAAGGCCGCCTCGACGAGCCGCAGATCTGGCACGTGGATCCGGTGGAAACCGCCAAGGGGTTTGCCGCCGCAGGCGCGGAATGGATGCATCTGACCGATTTCAGTGCCATTGAGGGCGACTACAGCAACGAGGCGCTGATCCTTGATATCATCCGCGGCGCCGGCGTTCCTGTCCAGCTGGGCGGCGGCATGCGCTCGCGCGAGCAGGTGGAGAGCTGGATCGACAAGGGCGCCGGGCGCATCGTGATCGGCACCCTTGCGGCGCGCGACCCGCATCTGGTGCGCGAACTGGCGGAACACCACCCGGACCAGATCGTGCTGGCGGTCGATATCTGGCAGGGCCAGGTGATGACCGACGGCTGGCGCAAATCCGGCGCCTTCACCCCAGAGGCCTATCTGGAGGCCTTTGCGGGCGCACCGTTTGCCGGCATCATCATCACCGACATCGATTCCGACGTCGCTGATACCGAGGCGCAGATGGGGCTGATATCGCATCTGGCGTCCACCGTGAAACTGCCGGTGATCGCCAACGGCGTGGTGCGCAATTCCGATGATGTCTCGCGGCTGAAGTACATTCCCAACATCGCCGGCGCCATGGTGGGCCGGGCGCTGTTCCGCAAGACGCTGTCGGTTGAGGAAGCGCTGGCCGTTGCCCGGCCCGAACCGGAACCTGTGGCGGAATTCCAGTAACGCCATTTGCAGCCGGCCTGCGGTCTGCAAAAGCAGGCTGCAGGCCGCGCCCGGCCGGGCGGCGTCAGGCCGGGCTGACCGCGGCTTGCGGCTCAACGGTCTGCGCCGCATTGCGTTTGCGAAGCCTTTTCAGCTCCGCCCGGGCCAGCCGGCTGCTGAACTTTATACCGACATAGTCGTGGTCCTGCCGGATGGTCTGTGCCTCGATCGGCGGCAGGCCGGTCACACTGGCCGTCACATCCCCCTTGATCAGCGGAACAGGCTGGCCGTCCTCCAGCCCGACACGCACCTTGGCGCCCAGGCGGCTGATGTCCACAATCCGCGCCTCAAAGCGGTGATCGCCGCACTCCAGGAAGCAGGGCAGCGCGCAAGGGTGGCGGCGGGACAGCCGCAGCCGCCGCCGGGCCAGGCGCTGCGCCAGGACCCCGGCCGCCGCGCCGAGAATCAGGGTCAGCAGCGAACCGGTGATGACCGCCTCCTGCGGCAGCTGCTTCAGCTGGCCAAGCCCGCTCAGCGCGCCGCCGGCACTGTCCTCAGGGGGAGCGTAGTTGCAGGGCAGGGGCAGGATGCGCGCGCTGTAGCTTTGCAGCCGGGCGTCTGTGCCAAGGCGCTTTGCCTCCGCCTCCGCCTTGCCGGGCCCGTGCCTGCGGTGGATTTCCAGCAGGCCCTTGTGGCGGGTGATCAGATCCAGCGTGGAGCGCTCAAAGTTCTGCAGCCCGGCCCGCCGCAGCCGGATGCGCAGGTCCACCTGGGGATGGTCGCTCAGCCAGTGATGCAGTCTGCGCGCCTCGCCGGTGTCGGTGCCGGCATTCAGCATGTCGTGGAATTTGCGCATCTGGTACTGCATCAGCACAAGATCCGACAGCAGCATGCAGGTCGCGCGGGAGGAGGACGGAGCCGCGGCGGCGGCAGGGCTGCCCGCAGCAAGCGCCAGGGCGGCGGCGGCTGAAAGAACGAGAGACTTGGACACCATTCAAGGGACTCGCGTAACTGTGCAACAATCTCCCTTGGGTTTAGCTTTGACGTCTTAACGCCCGGCAAGCGGACGCAGCAATTTTCCGTTAAAACTGCGCAGCGGCTGCCAGGCCAGGCGGGGCAGGTGCCGCCAGCGCAGCGCGCGGGCCGCCCTGGTGCTGCAAGGCGGCCTGGCGGTTCACATTGGTCTCAAGGGGGCGTGTGCAGCCGGGCTGGGCGCTCCGGGCGCAGGCCGCAGCGCCGGCATAGGGCTGCGGCCGTTAAATCCCCAGGCCGGGCGGCATCCGCGCCGCCCGCGGGGGGCCGTCTTCATCCTCCATCGGGAAGGCTTCCAGCAGGCGGTGCAGCTGCAGGAAGTTGAAGTCCCGGGCGAACTGCACCCCGAAATAATCCGCCGTCTGCCACCGCACGCTGGCGTCCAGGGTGTAGCCGCCGAACGTGAGGGTGACCCGCGCCGGGATTTCACAGGGGGCGTCGGGGCGCACCTTGGCACCGGCCCGGCTGAGGTCGACCAGATGGGCCGGCACTGTGCGGCCGCCGGCCTGCAGCACGCAGGGCACCGAGCAGGGGTAGCGCTTGGTGCGGCGGATCCTGCGGATGCCGATGCGGTCCAGGAAATACAGCACGCTGCCGCCCAGCACCAGAAAGGACACCCAAGCAATCGCGGCATTGATGATCTGCTGGCGCTGGCGCGCGTCCGCTGCATTGACCGCCACCAGCTTGCTGCCGTGCCCGTCATCCTTGACCTGGTCGCAGGGCAGGGCCTCAACCCGGGTGCCGAACTCCGCCGCCAGTTCCCTGATGCCCATGTGGCGGGCGCTTTCCAGCGCCGCGGCGCGGCCCTGGGTGTCGAGAATCTGCAGCAGCACCGTCTGCCGCTTCAGCAGCTCCATCGCGCCGGGCTCGACGGATTGGATCCCCACCGCCCGCATCCGCTGCCGCAGCGGCGCCGGCGGATTTGTGCTGATCCAGCTGCGCAGATGCTGCACGCTGTAAGCGCCCTCGCCGGTGCGCAGATATGACAGAAACCCCTTGGTGGCCCGGTGCAGATCCGACAGGTCGCGGTGCACGGCACAGCCGGCACTTGCATGCCCGGGGAGCAGGCCGATCACCAGCAGGGTTGCAGCTATGGAGAGCCATTGGCGCATAGCAGGGTCGTTCCTCAAATCCTTCCAGAACAGAAGAATGCCGCAAAGAAGCGAATGTGCGGTTAACGCCGCGGCCGCCCCGGGCGAAAACCTGTGCGGCGTCATATGCCAGGGCGCGCACCGCCGCGCGGCACAGCAGCCAGGCGCAAACAGGCAGAGAAATAAGGGAGATCGCGTTTCAGCCGCATCGCCATGGCCCGCCCGTTTTGGAACAGGCGGCGGCAAGCGCCGGAAAAAAATGCGGGCTGGAGACAAAATGGCCCAGAGCTCCAGCCCGCTTTGGCAATCCTTGAGGACGGATGCCGAGTTTCTCGATTTGATAAACTCAACCTACGCCAGAGTCGTTAACCAAAAGTTCCCGCATTGTGAAATTATTGTAACAGCCCGTTTTTTGTCTCGTCCCGGCTGCTGCCAGCCCGCTCTTGCACCTGCCGGTCATTCCAAGCTATTTGAACGGACGGATTGCCGAGGCAAAGGAGAGCAAGGAATGCGTCGAGTAGTTGTCACCGGACTGGGCCTGGTTACCCCTCTGGCCAGCGGAGTCGAGGAAAGCTGGACCCGGTTGCTGGACGGCCAGTCGGGCGCGGGCCCCATCACCCAGTTTGACGCAGAGGCAAGCGGCGTGACCACGACCTATGCCTGTGAGGTTCCGCGCGGCGACGGCAGCGGCGGCACCTTCAACCCGGACGACTGGGTTGCCAAGAAAGACCAGAAGAAGATTGATGACTTCATCCTCTATGGCATCGCTGCCGCCGACATGGCCGTGCGCGACGCCGGCTGGACGCCCGAGGATGAGGAAAGCCGCCTGCGCACCGGCGTGATGATCGGCTCCGGCATCGGCGGGCTGTCGTCGATTGCCGACACCGCCGTGATGATCAAGGAGAAAGGCCCCCGCCGGGTGTCGCCGTTCTTTATCCCCGGCGCGCTGATCAACCTGATCTCCGGCCAGGTGTCGATCCGTTTCGGCTTCAAGGGCCCGAACCACTCCGTCGTGACCGCCTGTTCGACCGGCGCCCACGCCATTGGCGACGCGGCCCGGCTGATCAGATCCGGCGACGCCGACGTGATGGTCGCGGGCGGCGCCGAAGCGGCGATCTGCGAGATCGGCATCGCGGGCTTCAACGCCTGCAAGGCGCTGTCGACCAAATACGCCGACGACCCCAAGAAAGCCTCGCGCCCCTATGACAGCGACCGCGACGGCTTTGTGATGGGCGAGGGCGCCGGCATCGTGGTGCTGGAAGACTACGAGCACGCCAAGGCCCGCGGCGCCAAGATCTATGCCGAGGTGCTGGGTTACGGCCTGTCGGGCGACGCCTATCACATCACCGCCCCCTCCGAGGATGGCGAGGGCGGCGAACGCTCGATGCGTGCGGCGCTGAAGAACGCGGGCCTGGAGCCGTCGGCCATCGACTATATCAACGCCCACGGCACCTCGACCATGGCCGACACCATCGAACTGGGCGCGGTGGAGCGGCTGCTGGGCAACCACGCCGCCAATGTCACCATGTCCTCGACCAAATCCGCCACCGGCCACCTCTTGGGCGCGGCCGGCGCGATCGAGGCGATCTTCTCGATCCTGGCAATCCGCGACCAAGTCGCCCCGCCGACCATCAACCTCGACAACCCCGCCGTGGAAACCCCGGTCGACCTGGCCCCCAACGCCAAGCGCGAGCGCGAGATCAAGGTGGCGCTGTCGAACTCCTTCGGCTTTGGCGGCACCAACGCCTCGGTGATCTTCGGGAAACCTGACTGATGTGGCGCAGCCTCGCCTCTAACATGCTGACGGTCCTGATCGCCGCCCTGTTCCTCTTGGGCGGCCTCATCCTGTGGGGCAAGTCGCAGTACACGGCTGAAGGCCCGCTGGACACCGCCATCTGCCTGCGGGTGGATCGCGGCTCCAACATGGCCCGCGTCAGCCGCGACCTGGAAGCACAGGGCGCAGTCACCTCCGGCACCATCTTCCGCCTCGGCGCCAAATACAGCGAAAAAACCGGCCAGCTGAAGGCCGGCAGCTTCCTGGTGGAGCCGGGGTCGTCGATGGAACGCATCGTCGACGAGATCACCCATTCCGGCGCCTCCACCTGCGGCACCGAGATCGTCTACCGCGTCGGCGTGACCCGCACCCAGACCCTGGTGCGCGAACTGGACCCGGCGACGAATAAGTTCGAGGACATCGCCGATTTCATCCTCGGCGTCGATGAGGTGCCGGCGGAATACACCGAGACCCGCCAGGATGCCGACACCCGCTACCGCATCGCGCTGGCCGAGGGCGTGACCAGCTGGCAGGTGGTCGAGGCGCTGAAGGCGATGGACGTGCTGGACGGCGACCCGGGCGAACGCCCCGCCGAAGGCCTGCTGGCGCCTGACAGCTACGAGGTCACCCCGGGCACCGAACGCGCCGCGGTTCTGGCCGAGATGCGGGAGCGCCAGCAGCTGCGCATCAACGCCGCCTGGGAAAGCCGCGCGGACGACGCGGCCGTCAAGACGCCCGAGGAGATGCTGATCCTCGCCTCGATCATCGAAAAGGAAACTGGCGTCGCCTCCGAGCGCGGCGTGGTTGCCTCGGTCTTCACCAACCGCCTGAACCGCGGCATGCGCCTGCAGACCGACCCGACAGTGATCTATGGCGTCACCAAGGGCGAAGGCATCCTGGGCCGCGGCCTGCGCCAGAGCGAGCTGCGCAAGGCCACCCCCTGGAACACCTATGTGATCGAGGGCCTGCCGCCGACACCCATCGCCAACCCGGGGCTTGCCAGCCTGGAGGCGGCGGTGAACCCGGAGACCACGGATTACGTGTTCTTCGTCGCGGACGGCACCGGCGGCCACGCGTTTGCCAAGACGCTGGACGAGCACAACGCCAACGTCGCCAAATGGCGCGAGATCGAAGCCCAGCAGCAGCAGAACAACTGAGGCTGCGGGGCAGGGAAAGAGGAAAGGGCGCCGCAGGGCGCCCTTTTTTGTGTCTGCCCGGCCGCAGGAATTTCACTTGCTTTGCAGCCGCCCGCGTTCGATAGGGAAATATGTTCAAAAACCGGGCCATAGTCTTTGTTCTGATCACCTTGATGATAGATGCGATCGGGATTGGCATTGTGTTCCCTATCATGCCGGACCTGATGGCGCGCGTTGGCGCCGGAGATACCGGGCAGGGGGCATTCTGGGGCGGGCTGCTGATGGCAGTCTACGCGGGGGCGACGTTCCTTTGCGGTCCCATCGTCGGCAGCATCTCTGATGCCGCGGGACGCAGGCCCGTGCTGATCGCTGCGCTGCTGGTGCTGGCTGTGGATTACGTGATCATGGCGCTGGCCGGAAGTTTCTGGCTGCTGCTTCTGGGGCGGAGCCTCGCCGGCCTGGCGGGGGCGACCTATATCACCGCAACAGCCTATATCGCCGACATTTCCGCCCCGAAGGAGCGGGCTGCGAATTTCGGCCTGATCGGTGCCGCATTCGGCATCGGCTTTGTGCTGGGGCCCGCCATCGGCGGCATTGCAGCGGAAATCAGCGTGACCGCACCCTTCTGGATCGCAGCAGTCCTCTCGGCTGCCAACGCGCTGTTCGGCGTTTTCGTACTGCCCGAAAGCCTGCCGCCGGAGAAACGCCGTCCCTTCGGCAAACGCGACCTCAACCCCTTCAAGTCGGTCTATGACGCCTTCCGCACGCCAGGGCTGGCGGTTCCCATGATCTGCATCTTCGTGTTTGAATTCGCCAATATGGTATATCCGACCCTCTGGGCCTTTTGGACCCGCGAGGTTTTTGATTGGCCCACGCTCTATATCGGGTTGTCGCTGGCGGCCTATGGCGTGATGCTGGCCGGAGTGCAGGGCGGGCTGATGCCGGTCTTCATCAGATGGATGGGCGATTTCAGAACCCTGATGCTGGGGATGACCGCGGCCCTGATCGCCATGACCGGGTTCGGCTTCACCGGCACGATCATCGCCTTGACCGTCTTTCTGGTGCTCGCGGCCCTGTCCGATCTGGTGCCGGCCCTGCTGACCGCGATGGCGTCCAACCAGGCGGACGGGGACCGGCAGGGTATCCTGCAAGGCGTCATCGCCTCCTTGACCTCGCTGGCGGCCATCCTGTCGCCGCTGGTCATGACTGGGCTGTTTCGGGCCTCAGTCGACGAGCGAGGCGTTTATTTGCCGGGATTGCCCTTCCTGTTTTCAGCGGCACTGGTCGCCATGATGCTGCCCTTGGTGTTCCGCCTGCGCGACCATGCCTCGGTCTAGGCAGGCTGAGCAATCACTAGCTGCCCTGTCCCGGCGGGGATGTGCTGCCGCGCCCCCGTTGCGTCCCCGCCGTACGCCCCCCC